>JAYTBY010000441.1:0-8013 GCA_043736755.1 Planctomycetota bacterium
GCCTCGGTACGCGAGCATCGCGCCGAACTCGAGATCCTCGAGGATGTCCGAGAAACTCGCGCTCAAGTCGGCGTCGATGCCGCGAACGGTGACTTCGCCCTCGAGTCCCGCGCCAAGCCCGTACAGCGTCAAGTAGTTCTTCCAGCCCGTGTCTTGGGGCGCAGAGGCTGCGGCGCCGGTGACGAGAACGAATGTGAGTGCAGAAAACGACAGTGACAGCCTAGCGATTCGCGAGTACATACACGGCAGCTTAGCGTTAGCTCCCCGTCGCAGTCGACGTAGGCACGGGATCGATCCGCACGCCTGAAGAACCGCATGAAGCTTCTCTGCGTCGTCACAGCCTCGATCGAATCCGTCACGGGTCTGGCGTTGATCGCTTCGCCGACGCAGACGTCCTCCCTGTTGCTCGGTACGGCGCTCGACGCCCCGAGTGGCCTGGTGATCGCGCGCATGACGGGTGCGGCGTTGATCGCGCTCAGCGCGGCCTGTTGGTCGGCCCGCGACGGGGGTCCGAGTCGCGCGAACCGGGGCCTGGTCGTCGCACTGCTCGGCTACAACGCTGCGGCGGTCATCGTTCTCGCCCACGCTCGGCTGGGCTTGGGGCTGTCCGGCTTGGGCTTGTGGCCTGCCGTCGTGCTTCATACCGGATTGGGTTCCTGGTGCCTGGCCTCACTCCGCCGTCGCGCTTGATCTGTGGTCGAAGCAACCGATTCGAGTCGGCAAGCAATCGAAAACTGGTGATGGGCTGCGGACTTCGGCGGCAAGGAGCGAGAGCGTTCTGGGCCTCGACTTCGAGAGCGTCCGCCCCGAACTCTATTTCTCCGCCCCAGCCCGCATCACCGCAGCAAGGGGCGGCTCGAGCGCCGCATAGCCCACGCGGTCGAGCCAGTCGTAGACGACGTGCATCGGCGTCGCGAGCCCCATATGAGGCACGACCATCGGCCTCACCGTGCCGTGCGTGTAGATCTTCGTGAAGAGCGCGAGCAATTCGTGTGTCTCCGCATCGAAGATGCCGCCGCCCGAGTTCCCGATGTACGTCGGCGCACTGACCATCCAATAGCTCTGGCCGTCGACGACATGATTCACGTCGGAAACTTCACCCCAGGTCGGAATCGGATCGTTGCCGAGCGGGCAGCCCACGGCATAGATGCGCTCGAACACGCGCACGGAGCCCAGCCGTTCGCGCGGCGCGAGGCGCACGCCGACGTCGATGCGTCGCGTCGTTTCCAGGCGCAGCAGCGCAACGTCCAGATCGGCATCGTGCTCGACGAGGCGCGCGATTTCGGTGTTCAGCCGTTTTCCTGGTGAATAGACCGTGATCGGCACTTCGGGCGTCGGCGCATCGGGATCCGTGAAGCGATCGCGGATGACGTGCCAGGCGGTGAGTACGTACGTGCACGGCTCGGAGAACGTGGCGCTGACGACGCCTGAGAGCAGCACACCACTTCCGACGGTGTCCAAGCCTGCGACTTGAACGGTCGGTCCGAGCAAGTCGTGCCACAACTGATCGGGGTCGTGCTCGATCTCGCGCTCGACATTTTGCACGTCGGTTCGCGCGGCGTCGGCCATGACCTCTGCACGCGCGGCGAGATCACCGACTTCACGCCAGCGAGCGTCGACCGAGTTCGCGAACTCGGCGATGCGCTCCTCGATGGCGCGCGGACCGGCCTCGGTCTCCAGGACGGTCAGGCGACCGACCCAGTCGCGCTGTTCTTCGAGGCGACACGCAGTCTCGCGCAGGTCGGACTCAAGGTCCGCGAGTCCACGACCGAGGTCGCGGTGTCGCGACGATGCGCGCGAGAGTTCACCGATCGCAGCGAGCGACGTGCCCAGGGAGGTGGAGAGCTCGACGACCTCGCGCTCGAGCGCCGCGACGCGCGCCGGATCGTCAGCGGGTCGCGATTCGAGCACCGTGAGTCGCCCGCCCATGCCGGCGATTTCGATCGTGCCGAGCGCCAGCCCGGCTCCGACCGCCGCGCACGTCCACGGGAAGATCGTTGAGATCCGCATGGGGGTACCTCGCAAGTCCTCGATGGAGAGCCGGGGCGGCCCACCATGGAGCACACTCGGAATCGACTCGAAGGTCGGTCCCACTGAACCCAAACCGTGAACGGACCCTCAGGGGCCGCCCGAGACCAGCCGGATCGTGCGGATTTCGTCGCCGATCTGGAGAGCGTCGAGCACCTCGAAGCCCTCGAGGAGTTCGCCGAACAAGGTGTACCGACCGTCGAGATGTGGCGTCTCGCGATGCGTCACGAAGATCTGGCTGCCACCGCTGTCCGGGTCGTCGTTGCGCGGCATGCCGAGCGATCCCCGACGGTACGGTCGCGGTCCGAACTCGCCGCGCAACGCGTCGCCGCGCCACGTCGTGCCACCGTTGCCGTCACCGCGACGATCGCCGCCCTGGACCACGAAGTCGGGGACGACGCGGTGGATGCGCGTGCCGTCGTAGTGACCGCGACGCGCCAGCTCGAGGAGGTTCGCGACGTGGAACGGTGCTTCGTCGGGTAGGAGCTCGAAAACCAGCGTTCCGCAGGTCGTTTCAACCACGATGCGCGGGTTGGGGCCCGAATGCGGCGGCGGGAGCACGCTGGAACGCTTCGGCGACGCGGAAGGCCGCGGGAGGTTCACGTCCGCACGGATCGCGAGTGCCGCCGTGCGGGCCTTGCGCGCGACGAACGGGTCTCTGTTCGAGGCACAGACACGCAAGAGCGCGAGTCCAGCTTCGCCACCGACCTTCACGGCCGCGTCGACGATCGAAGCAGCGACCTCGGGCGCGATCTCGCCGCGCGTCGAAGCCAGTGCGCGCTCCAGCGCCGGCAAGTCCTCGGCGGTCGCCGACTCCTTCAGCGCCGTGGCCGCTGACAGACGCACACCGTTGTCGTCGGCCGCGAGCCACTCGCGCAACTTCGCTCGAACGCGCGGTTCATTGGCGTGCGCTGCGAGCGCGTCCACCGCGGTCGTCGCGACACGCAAGTCGGGATCGCGCACGAGGCGCTCGGCGAGAGCGAGTGCGAGTTCCGCCGAAAGATGCGCCGTGGCGGACGCCGCGCCCGCTCGGACGACAGGGTCGAGGTCGAGCAGGGCGGACTCGATGCTCGCCACCGCCGCATCACGATGCAGCCGAGCGCCGGCTTCGATCGCGGCCGCGCGAACGGAAGCGCTCGCGTCGGTCCGCGCGCGTTCCAACGTGACACGTGCGGCGTCGACAGACGCCGGTACGCGTCCTAGCGCTACGAAGGCCGATCTCCGGACGTGGTGCGCCGCGTGTGGCGGCAAGCTTCGGGCCGCGGCCTCGATGAGTGCCGGAGTTGCGCTCGAATCCGCGTGACCCCCGAGCGCGTTCGCGGCCTCGCACGCGACACGCCAGTCGGAGTCCGCGAGCCCCGCGGAGAGAATCGTCGTCGCGCGCGGATCGGTGGGGATCGCGCCCAAACCCTGGATCGCGAAGATGCGGACGAGCGCGCTCTCGGACGTCGCCCGGCGTTCGAACTCCGCGCGGGCTCCGACGACGCCTCGGCGTGCCAGAGTCGACAGCGCGCGCCAGAGCAACTCCTCGTCGACGGGTGTCGAGCTCATGGACGCCGTGAAGCGCACGAGTTCGGCCTCGGCCGCCGCGACCTCGGGGGCGTCTTTCGGGAATCGCTGGATGCCGATCGCCGCCATCTGCGCGATCGATCGATCCGGATCTGCGATCGGCACGCGCGCGAAGAGCGCTTCGATGACTGCGCGCCGGGCTCGAGGATCGTCGATGCGCGAGAGAGCTTCGACGCAACGCGCGCGGACGGCGTTCGACGTTTCGTCTGAGGCTGCGGCGATCGCACCGACGAGCGCTTGGACCGTCGCGGGATCCGCGCGCATCCCGAGCGCGAACGCCGCAGTTTCGCGTACTTCCTGTTCTTCGTCGCCGAGCGCGTCGACCAGCGAGTCCGACACGGAAGCGCCGTAGTCCGTGAGCGGCAAACGGCCGAGCGCACGTACGGCGCGAGTCCGTGTCTTCGGCTCGCCCCGCGCAGCGAGTACCTGCAACAGACCCTCGCCGTCCGTCCGCAGGTCCTCGAAGCGCGCGATCGAATCGAGCGGATTCTGAGCGGCGGGCGCGAGCGGAGTCGGCACGGCTTGGGCTCGCGATGCTCGACCGATCGATCCGCAACCGACGAGACACGACAACAGGGCGATCAGGATCCACGGCGCGAACTTCATGCGCGAATCGTGCCTGATCGTGTGCATCTCAGCCAACCCAGGTGGCCTCGGGCGCGGCGTGAACCGGACTCGAGGGGAACCGGATCTCCAGCGAGCTCCAAGTTGGAGCGGTGCACGATCCCGAGTGATTTCGTCAGAAAGAACTCGGGTCACGCGCTCGACAGCGCCCGGAGCCCGGGGTACGGTCATCCCGTCGATGACACGCGCGATGCACGGATCAAGGCGAGCAGTACACGGCCGTGCCTGGCTGTGGATGCTCGTGTCCTTCATGGCGATCTTGCCGCGTTCCGCGGGAGCCGTCGTGATCCATGTGCACTCGGGTCACGAGTTGCACACGCA
The DNA here is from genome assembly GCA_043736755.1 of Planctomycetota bacterium. Taxonomy (GTDB): domain Bacteria; phylum Planctomycetota; class UBA1135; order UBA1135; genus JAEUHZ01. Next base: position 4,543 of record JAYTBY010000441.1, read on the forward strand.
CCTCGTGTCGGGGTTCCAAGAGGCGCGCACGAGCCTCGATCGCGACGGCGCCCGAGCGCACGAGCACGAGCACCCGGCAGGACCTACGGGCAACGGTCACGATCATGATGGGCCGGTCGAAGGCGAAGTCGTCCTCGATCTGCCGATGGAGCCGGTCGCTACCCGATTCGCGGTGAGTTCGTCACTCGAAGCGTCGATCACGGCGTCGGCGCAGTTTTCGTGCGATTTCAGCCCGAATCCGGTGACGAGGCTCGTGCAGCCGTTCGCGTTGTTGCGGCCGCCGCGACCACGCAGTTGCGCATCGAGAAGCGGCTCGCGCCTGATTCTGCGGACGAGTCGGGCGCTCCTATTGTGACGCGGCGCGGGTGAACCCCGCGCCGTCGGGAGGCGCACGCACTCCTGGCGGAATCGTGCCGGCGAACAGCCGGCTGCCTTCTCCAGCGTCCGAGCCCGGTTCGTCCTCATGTCGCAATTAGTCCGCATTTGCTCCTTCCTCTTCCTGGCCGCCTCGTTCCCCTTCGTCGCGGCTTGCCACCCTGACGAGCACGATCACGCTGAGGCAGCGAAACCGGCTGAGCCCAAGGCTCCAGAGTTCACGCTGGCGAATCTGGGCGAGCGTTATCTCGTCCACTTGATTCATCCGGCGCTCGTGCGCGGAGTTCGTGCCGAAGCACTTCTGCACGGCACGCGACGGGACGAAGGTGGACCCATCACCGGAGGTCAAGCCGTGCTCGTCGCGCGCGGAACGGACGGCGCGGCACTGCGCTTTCCGATGAGCGAGCACATCCCCGGTCACTGGCCGGGCGAGGTCGAGTTCCCGTCGAGTGGTCGATGGCTCCTCGCCATCGATGTGCAATCGGCCGCGGGGAACGAGGAGATCGCGATCGGGGCCGTCGAGGTGTATGCCGATGCTGCTGCGGTGAGTCGCGCTCCCGCTCCGGAACCACCGGCGGGAGCGATCCCGTTCTTGTTCGAGCAACAGTGGCCTGTCGCGATGAAGTTCGAGCGTGTAGCGCCGCGTCCGCTGACGGAATGGCTCACGGTTTCAGGCCGCATCGCGCCGCGACCCGGTGCCGAAGCGCACGTCGCCGCGCCCTTGTCGGGACGACTGCTCCCTCCCGCGGGAGGCCGGTTGCCGCGACCCGGAGATCGAGTGGCCGCGGGCGACGTGATCGCTTTCGTCGAGCCGTACCTCGCGGTGTCCGACGCGGTCGGCTTGCAATCGCTCGAATACCAGCAGCACCAGCTGCGCCACGAGCTCGACCTGCAGCAATTGGCGGCCGACCGTGCGCTGGGTGCCGCGAAGGTCCGCATCCACGCCGGCACCCGCGAGGCCGAACGTACCGTACGACTCGTGGCCCAGACCCTGGCCACGCAGCAGGAACTCGACCGAGCTCGGGCGGAAGTCGACTTCGCGATAGCGGAGGAGATCGCAGCGCTCGCTTCGATCGACGCGGTCAAGCGTCTGCGCGACGAACACGGTGAGGATCCGCGAGTGAAACCGGTGCGCATGGAGATCACGGCGCCGATCGGGGGCGTCATCGCCGAGGTCGACGCGGTGCTCGGCGAGGCCGTCGAGGCCGGCCTGCGCATCGCGACGATCCTCGATCTTGAATCGGTCTGGGCGATCGCTGAAATCCCCGAGAGCGAACTCGGCCGACTCGGATCGATCTTCGGCGCGCGACTGCGACCTCTGGGATCGGAGACGGCTCTCGACCTCATGTCGGCACCGGTGCGCGTGGCGCCACGCGTGGACCCCGAGACGCGATGCGTCGAAGTCGCGTTCGTCGTTTCGAATGCGGAGGAACGTCTGCGTGCGGGGATGCTGGCGGCGTTCGAATTGCGACTGCGCGCGATCCCGGAAGCGCTCTCCGTGCCCGCGTCCGCACTGATGTACGAGCAGGGACAGCCCGCAGTCTTCGTGCTCGTCGACGGCGAAAGCGTCGTGAAGCGCCGCTTGCGTCTCGGACTGCGGGACGGGGCCCGTCTCGAGGTCCTCGAAGGGCTCGTTGCTGGCGACATGCTCGTCGCGACGCGTGCCGACGAAGTGCGCCTGGCGGCGCTCTCGGGTTCGGGTCGAATCGTCGAACACCAACACTGAGCGCCGCGCCATGGTCGAAAGCTTGATTCGTTGGTCGCTCGAGCGCCGCGCGCTCGTCGTCGCACTCTCCTTGCTGATCCTCGTGATCGGCGCCTGGGCGACGGTGAAAATGCCCGTCGACGTGTTCCCCGATCTCACGGCACCGACAGTCACGGTGCTGGTCGAGAGCGAAGGACTCGCGCCTGACGAGATGGAGAAGCTGGTCACGTTCCCGATCGAGGCGTCGGTGAACGGCGCGAGCGGCGTGCGACGCGTGCGATCGGCCACCGCTCTCGGAATCGCAGTGATTTGGGTCGAATTCGAGTGGGGGACCGAGATCTACCGCGCGCGACAGACGGTCGCCGAACGGCTCTCGACGGTGTCGAGCGGACTTCCGCGCGGCGTGCGTACACCGAAGCTTGCTCCGCAGGCCTCGATCCTCGGCGAGATCCTGTTCGTGGCGCTCACGTCGGACCGCCACGATCCGGGCGAACTCAAACGCGTGGGCACGACAGTCGTGCGTCGTCGTCTCCTCTCCGAGCCTGGTGTCGCGCAAGTCGTTCCGATCGGCGGCGAGACGCGTCAATACCAAGTGGTGCTCGCGCCCGAGCTGTTGCGTGCCTTCGAGCTTACGCCGAACGACGTGGTCACGGCTTTGGCCGGCGCGAACGAGAACGTGTCGGCCGGGATCCTCGTGCGCGCGGACGAAGAATCGCTCGTTCAAGGAATCGGCCGCATCGTTTCGCCCGAAGACATTGAGAAGACGGTTGTCGCGATGCGTGGCAGCCGAGTCGTGCGCGTCGGGGATCTCGGTAGCGTGCGGATCGGCGCCGCCTTGCGTCGAGGGACGGCGGCGGCGGCGCGGCGAGCGCCTGACGGCACCGCGATCGTCGAACCGGCGGTTGTCTTCGGCATCACGAAGCAGCCGGGTGTGAACACACTCGAGCTCACCAGGAAGCTCGACCAGACCATCGCCGCGATCCAGGAGTCCTTGCCGGAAGGCATGGTCCTGAACGCACAGCTGTTCCGTCAGTCGACGTTCATCTCGAATGCGGTTCGCAACACGCTGACGGCGCTGCTCGAGGGCGCGGCCATGGTCATCTTGGTCGTGCTGCTGTTCCTCGCAAGCTTCCGCGCGAGCGTGATCACGTTGCTCGCCATCCCCATGTCGCTCGCGGTCGCGATCCTCGCCTTGCGGTTGTTGGGCGGCGACATCAACACGATGACCTTGGGCGGCATGGCGATCGCGATCGGCGCTCTGGTCGACGACGCGATCATCGACGTCGAGAACGTCGTCAGGCGCCTGCGCGAGAATGCGCTGCTCCCCGAAAATCAGCGTCGAACCGCTTTCCAGGTCGTGTTCGACGCAAGCGTGGAAGTCCGCGCTTCGA
>JAYTBY010000442.1:0-1615 GCA_043736755.1 Planctomycetota bacterium
ACGGAGAGCATGGTCTTCACTCGGTTGTCGGTATTGCGAGTTCTCCAGACAATCGAGGTGACAAAGTTCTCCTCGCCGAAGATCTCGTCCATGAGCAGACGGAGGTTGGCGACCTCGTTGTCATCGATCGAGACCGCGATCACCGCGTCCTCGGTCATGAGTTGCTTCAAGAGCTGCAACCGCGGATACATCATGCAGCACCACTTGTCGTGCCGCGTGGCATCCTCGCCCTCCTTGCCGACGACCTTCCCGATCCACTCCTTGAACTGCGGCTGCGTCAGATTGTCGTTGTAGATCCAGCCTTCGTTGCCCGTGTTGTACGGCGGGTCGATGTACACACACTTGATGCGGCCCTGGTGCGTCGGCAGCAGGCTCTTCAACGCGACGAGGTTGTCGCCCTCGATGATCAGGTTCCCATCGAGACCCGGCTTCTTCGCGAGCGAGAGCTTCTCATCGACCTCGAGGACGTGGTGGGGGACCACGCGGTGGTAGCTCTCGACGGCGGTCTTGCCTTTGAACTGGAGGGAGGGCATGGGCTCGATCTCGGATGCGGACGCTCGATCAGCGCTACGGCTCGGCAGCGGCGGGCGGTCCTGACGCTCGCGTGGCCGCCAGCGAATCGCGGAGGCGACGGCTGGGGGACCGGAGCCTCGGTGGCGCCCTGAGACCCCTCGTTACCGAATCGCGCGTGTGGTCGCCAGCGAGCGTCCTTCGCCCTCCGTCGTGAGCCTGCACGTTCTAGCGACTTAGGTCGTGTGCAAGGCGGGAGGCACTTCGCGGGGATGTGCGCGCCTTCCCCAGGTTGGGTTCCGGAGCTGCTCGCTTCGAACGATCGCAGATGGCTAGACTGCTCAGCAAACCCGGCTCGCGGACGCACCATCGCCGTCGCGGCCGAACGGAGTTCTTAGCGTCATGGATTTCCCGCATACACCGCTACGGAGCGCCGTTCGCATCACGGCCCTCAGCACCGTCCTCTGTCTCGTCGCGAGCTGTCAAAGCGAAGTCTTCGGCGGGAAGGACACGTTTTCTCCGCGCGTCGAGATGCGCGACTACGCGCAAGAGAAGATCGACGCCGGAGCTCGGAAAGGCGACGTCTACGGCCCGAACCAGCGCGATCCGTCGGCCGAGCCGATCGCGAGCCTCGTGGAGGCCGTGCTCGCGTTCCAACCGCGGCCGTCGAGCGTCGCGTGCTTGCCGCTCGTCTCGTACGACTTGAAAGCTGGCAAGCCCTGGGTCTCCGAGTTCGGCACGGCTGCGTCGGATTCCGTGGCGCGCGCCCTGAAGGAGAAGGGTTTCGCGGGCCAAGCATTCGCAACCGATGACGTCGGCTTGCGGATGACGCAGACGAACGTGTCGCGCTCGAGCTTCACGACGCTCGAGTCGGTCTCGGCGAACGCGGAGCGCTTGGGTGCGGACCTCGTCGTGTTCGGCACGATTCGCCGTCGCGACAGCGTCGGTGCGCTCGATCGCGACGTCCTTTCGTGCGAGATCCAGGCCTACGACGTAGCCGGACGGCGCGTCGCGACGTCGGTGCGCTTCGAGATGCCGAGCGACGACGTGACCTTGCGCCGCGTTTGGGATCTCGCGCAGTCCGAGAGCGCGTGGATGCCCGATT
>JAYTBY010000443.1:0-8003 GCA_043736755.1 Planctomycetota bacterium
GCTTGCGATTCGCGCTGGAAATCCAGCTGTTTTCGCGTGCTCGTCACCTTGTCTCGCAGGTCGGCAATCCGTCGATCGCGACTCGAGCGGCGTGGGACCGCCGAGTCACGAGGAAGAGCTACCGATGATCATCTCTCTGAAGCGCGCCCTGTGCGCGTCTGTGTTTCTGTCTGTGTTCGCCTCGGCCAAGGCCCATGCTCAGGTCCGCTTCGCGACCAGCGTCGTGAACTTCATTCAAGGGTCCGGCTCGGGTGTCTTCGTGCCGACGAACGCGCTCGGAGGTCCACGCGGAGCGGGGCTCTCGAACGGCTCGCTCGACGTGTGCACGCTCGGCGTCGGTGGTTCGCTGACGCTCGGCTTCGACGTCGTGATCACGAACGGACCGGGTGCTGACTTCTCCGTCTTCGAGAACGGGTTCGTCTTCAGCGGCGCCACGTTCAGCGAGGTCGCGTACGTCGAGGTCTCGTCGAATGGCACGGACTTCGCACGCTTTCCCGTGCGCTACGCCGGTCCGCCCACGGGCGTGCCCGGATTCACCGCGCCGTGGGGCACGTACTCCGGTGTGACCGGGCATGTGCCCGTGCTCGCCAATGTGATGACGAACGCGATCGATCCGTTCGATCCGGTCGTCGCCGGCGGTGAAGCATTCGATCTGGCCGAGCTCGCCGCGGATGCGTTGGTCGTCGGCGGTCAGGTCGACCTCGCGAACGTGAGGTTCGCGCGCATCGTGGACGTGCCGCACCTGACGGGTCTCGACGCATTCGGGAACGTCATCTTCGACAACAGCGGGGCGACGGGCACCCCGGACATCGATGCGGTTGCGGTGATCCATCACACGGGCAACGTCTCGGCGACGCAGCCGATCGTCGATCTCTTCCTCGATGCGCAGGGATACTTGAACCTGCGCCTCGAGGATCCGGACGGATTCGTAGACATCGATCAGGCGCAGGTTCGCGTCTCCTACAACCTCGTCCAGGTCTCGATCACGCGTCTGCGCGGTCTACTGCCGCGTCAAACGGTGACGGCGAACGGCCTATTGCTGCGCTCTTCGGGCCCGATCCAGGGCACGGGGCGGTTCGGCGTGCTGTCCGTCTCCGCGAAGGACTTCGCGGGGCAGGCGAGTGCGGATCAGATCGTGCTGCAAGGCTGAATGAAGCCGCCCGCGGAGTCCGACGTGAAAACGTCGAACTCCGCGGGCGGATCGGCATTGCACTCTTTGCTGCAACTTCGTCGGATCAATCTTCGGCCCGCCGGTCAATCCACGGCGCAGTGCCGGAATCGCACCCCGAGTGCCGGACATCCCATGCCGACGGTCGACGCGCTACTTCAACTTGGCGATCAATGCTTCGTTCAAGCGCACGTACTCTTCACGGATGCCCGCATCGGCCTTGCGTGCCATCGCGAGCGACGCTTCGGCTGCCGCGATCGCGCCCTTCTTGTCGCCCTTCTTGGCCAGGATCAGGCCCTTGCGATACGTCATCCAGAACGCTTCGGGCTGCTGTGCGAGGCCCGCATCCATCCACTGAATGGCCTTCGTGAGGTCGAGATCGTTCTCGTAGTAGAACATCGCCGCTTGCATGTAGGGCTTCTGGCCCGACCCCGCCATCGCGGCTTCGATCTGCGGAACCAGCATCGATTTCAGGTCGATCTCGATCTTCACGGCGACGCGCGTGTGCTCCCAGGCGAGGGTGAACATCGCGGACGCCTCGCGCAGGTCGCCGATCCCGAGCTCGAGCGTCTCGACGGGCTCCGCGAGCGTGCTCGGCTTCACCGTGACCCGCGCTTGATCTTCCTTCGCGTCGTAGGCGTAGGAACCCCACTGATCCACGACTTTGTTCAGGATCACCGTCCATTCCTTCGCGGCCGGGATCGTGTGCAGCGAGTACTTACCGGCCGGGACATCGGCACCGCCGAACTTCACCGGCGTGCTGAAGGAGATCGTCGTCGCCGCGTTGGCACCCGTTCGCCAGACTTCGCCGTACGCGATGAGTTCGCCGAACACTTTGCGACCCTTCGCGCTCGGCCGCGCGTAGTTGATCACGACATCGGTGACGCCGACTCGTTGTTCGAGCTTGCAGCCGGGGCTCGCGGCCGGGAAATCAAGTTTCGGCGCGTCTTGATCTGTGGCGGAAACGGAAGGGAAGAAGGTGGTGAGCAGCGCGGAGAGAAGGAGGATTCGCAGCATGATTCGGGTGTCTGTTCGAGGGTCGTGGGGGCTGAGAGCGTGATTCTGGCGCAGTTCCAGTACGAAGCAACCTTCAAGGCGGGACTTGCAAATCCGCACGAGGTTCACCCGCGCCTCGCCTCGCTACACTGCACGTTTCATGGACGTCGAAGTCGTTGGCCCGGCAGGCCGGCTCCAGGCCAAGCTGTGGGAGCCGCAGGGTCTCGCCACGCCACGGGCGATCGCGGCCTTCTGCCATCCGCACCCGCTGTATGGCGGAACGATGGACAACAAGGTGGTCTTTCGCTCGGCACGCGGACTGCAACTGGCCGGCGTCGCCGTTCTGCGCTTCGATTTTCGCGGCGTTAGGCGTTCCGAGGGCACGCACGACGGGCAAGGCGGCGAGGCGGACGACCTGGGCGCGGCTCTCGACTGGATGGTTGCGCGCTATCCGCAAGTCGAGCTCTGGGCCGGTGGATTCTCGTTCGGGTCGCGCACGGCGGTGCAGCGCGCGATCGACGACCCGAGGATCCGTCGTCTCGTCCTGGTTGCGCTGCCCGTGTTGGCCTTCGACTGCTCGTACTTCGCGCGCGTCACCGTGCCCACGCTCGTCGTCATGGGTGAGAAGGACACGTATGGAACCTTGCCGGAACTGAACCGACAGTTCCCGGAACTTCCAGCGGGTGTCGACACCGTCGAGATCGCGAACGCGGGACACTTCTTCGACGACCAAAATCAACAACTGCAAGAAACCGTACGAGCTTGGGCGGTGCACGCCTTGGACTCGCGAGGAGCAACGACACGATGAGCGACGAACGCACGTTTCCGGCCGAGAAGGTCCCTTCGATCCGTCGGCTGATGATGCCACGCGACACGAATGCGCTCGGGTCTATCTTTGGTGGGATCATCCTCTCCGAGATCGACTTGGCCGCGGCGGTCGAAGCGCACAAGCATCATCCATCGAGGATCGTCACCGTCGCGATGGACAAGGTCGAGTTCAAGCAGCCGGTGCAGGTCGGTGATCTGGTGTCTTTCTACACGGACACGACGCGCGTCGGGCGGACGTCGATCACCGTGCACGTTTCGGTCTGGGCCCAGCGCCGCTTTGGCGGCGGCGAGTTCGTGCACGTCACGGAGGCGAGCGTGACGATGGTGGCGGTGGACGAGAGCGGGAAGCCGACGGCTGTTCTGCGCGCGCCCGGGACGGGCACCCGCGGCACACCGGCGAGCGGCAGTTAGAATTCCGCGACGTGAGCGCGAATCCTCGAAGAGCAGCGACTACGGTCGTCGTGTGCACGCTGAATCGCCGTGAGAGCTGTCTCGTGACGCTCGAGAGCCTGGCTCGACAAGCGACAGTCGACTTCGAGGTGCTCGTCGTCGACAACGGAAGTCACGACGGAACGCCCGAAGCGGTGAGCGACCGCGCTCAGACTTTCCCAGTTCGGCTCGCGGTGACGATCGAGTCGCGGCCCGGCGCGTCCGCAGCGCGGAATCGCGTCTTGGCCGAGCGCGGCGAGGGACTACTCGTGTTCGTCGATGACGACGTCACCTGTGCGTCGGAATTCGTCGCGGCGTACCAGCGCGCATTCGAGGACCCGAGCGTCGACGCGGCAGGCGGCCGCATCGTCCTCGACCTGCCGTTCGATTCGGACCAGGTTCTGCTCCATCACGCGCCTCACTCCTACGGTGGACCGTGGGCCGCGTACGACCTCGGCCAGGAGGATCTCGTCACAGGAGGGGCCGTTCCCATGCCGTTCGGCGGGAACATGGCGATCCGCTCCGGCGTGCTGCGCGAGGCCGGTGGGTTTCCAAACGACATCGGCTACGGCACGAGCGGACTTCCGGGCGAGGACACGGCACTCTTTCGCCGGCTAGCCTCGCGCGGACGGCGAATCGTCTATGTCGCGGCGGCCGCCGTGATCCACCGCTTTCAGCGCGAAAAGATGACGCGTGCGTACTTTCTCGACTGGTATCACAAACAGGGACGAGCGTCGGCCCACATGGCTCGTGCCGATCGCTCTTCCATGCGCAACGCATGGGGAGTCGTCGAGGAGACTCTCAAGCTCGCGCGGTACGGCACGCGAAGGGCGTTGACGCGCAACGAGCAGAAGCAGTTCACGCTCGCATGCAAGGTGGAGCGCGCACGGGGCAAGTTGGCCGGACTGGTCGGTGCCGCGTGAAGTCGTCCGTCATCGTCTGCACGTACGAAGCGCCGCGCGAGCTCGATTTCGTGCTGGCAGCGCTGTCGCGCCAGACGCGCATGCCCGACGAAATCTTGGTCGCGGATGACGGTTCGGAAACACCGACGCGCGATGTTGTCGATCATTGGCGGGCGCGCATGCCCTGTCCGCTCCACCACGTTCATCAAGCGGACATCGGCTACCGCAAAGCACGCATCGTGAACGAGGCCGTGCGACGATCGATCGGCGATCACCTGTTGATGCTCGACGGGGACTCGTTTCCGCACCGGGCGTGGGTCGATGACCATGTGTCCGTCGCCGATGGTCGTACGGTGCTGTGCGGCCGTCGCGTGAAGCTCGGGCCCAAGTTCTCGGCCGCGATGACTCGCGAGGACATTGTCTCGGGGCATTTCGACAGCGTGTTCACTGCGCGATTCGTGGCCAGCACGCTCTCGGGCGACACCAAACGGCTATTTCTTGGTCTGCGTTTGCCCATGCCGTTGGTGCGCGTGCTCCATCCGCGGCCGCGCAAGTTGATGGGAGTGAACTTCAGCCTCCCACGTGGTGCCTTCTATGCCGTGAACGGCCATGACGAGGCCTGGGTCGTCTACGGCCACGAAGATCGAGACATCGAGCTTCGGCTGAAACGTGCCGGGTATCCGTTTCGGCCGCTCTTGAACCGCGCGGTGGTTTTTCACATGTGGCACCGCGAACGCGAGCGAACGGAAAAGACAAGAGATTTGCTGCGATCCATCGAGGAATCGAAGCGAATGCGCTGCACGCGGGGGCTCACAGGTTGTGCACCTTTCGACCCGGACATGTGAGGTCCCAGTGCAGCGGCCTCGCACTCGGCACGAGAGCTATCTCTACCTCCTCACGATCGCCACGAGTTCCTCCCCGAGCGATGGATTGCGAATCGTCGCCGCGTCGGCCCAATGTGCGCGGATGCGCTCCGTGCGGCGTCGCCAGTAGCCGATTGGCTCCTTGCCGAGGGGATTTTGGCCGAGGCGGATACGGGTGCTGGCTTCGTACATCCAACTGGCCTCCTGCGTGACTTTGAACTCGACTTTGGCCTCGATCCCTGCGCGTTCTAGGAGTTTCAGCATGGAAGTCCGCGAATGGAGCGCGATGTGACTCGGTGGTTGCAACGCAAACCAATCGGCCTTGAAGCGCCGATGACCGCTCGAGTCGACGTTCGGCGTCGCGATCCAGAGTTGTCCGCCCGGGGCGAGAAGAGTCCAACATACACGCAATACGGTGACAGGATCGTGCAAGTGTTCGACCACGTGATCGAGGGTGACGGCTTCTATGCTGGCCGGCGTGAGCTTCGTATCCGTCAGCGCAGTTCCTGTCACATCGAGGCCTTTGGATCGCGCGATCGCCGCCGATTCAGGGTCGATTTCGATACCGAAGCCGCTCCAGCCGAGTTGACGCATTCGCAGCAGGTAGGCCCCGTTCCCGCACCCGATGTCGAGCAGTCTCCCATCCACCTGGTGCGCGAGGTGTCGGATGGACCGATCGAGTGCGATGCGACCTGGCCGATCGAGTTCCGGCAGTGAGGCTTGCGAGCCAAGTTCGATCGGGTATCCCCAGTGAACACGTAGGCGCTTCAGCTCGGCTCGCCGCCGTCGTTCTCGCCGTGTTCCACTCACCGCCGCGAATGGCTCGTCCGGCTCGTGATGTGTGTAGTAGGCTGAATAGGCCTTGTGAACGGAGGCCTCTGTTGGGCGTGGGTCGATATAGATGCAGCCGCAGACTCCACAGCGATGAGAACTCCAGGCGCCGGGCGCCACTCCAAACGCGCGGTCACGCTGGCCCTCGTACGCGACAAATCGGTCCATCGACCCGCAGATTGGGCAATCGGCTACACGCTCGGTCTCCGCCGAGGGCCATTCACCGCGCACAGCCGCGAACGGACCCTTCTGACTCACGGCCTCGTTCTTCATCGCGTCGTCTCGATCCGCATGATGATTCTCGTAGATCAGAACTTGCGCTCAAATGTTCGATCCGCCCGGCGGCGAAATGCACCGCCGCCCAGAGCATCGGGCCAGACCTGAGCCAATGCCAGCTCAAGCAGTCTGATTCGTGAGGGCCGGCTCATCCAGCCCCGTATCAAGACGCGCGCCAGACTTGCACTAGCTAGACCCCCATCAAGGGCACCGCGCACGCAGAAATCGGTACGCCGATCTCGCAACGCGCGTTCGTACATCCTGCGTCGATGCGCTGTGCGACTGCGCGCAAGAGCCGCCTCGAGCACTCGTACTTCCTCGCGACGCATTTCTAGTCGATTGGTGCTGAGGCCGCCATCCCCGACGCGCCATCGCGCCAACAGTTCCGGCGTTCCCTCCACCAAGATGCCAGATTCGCAGAGTCGTAGCCACAAATCCCAGTCACCGCAGCGGAGGAATTGAGTGTCGAACCCACCGGCCGCGATGAGTGTGCTCCGACGAACGAGGACGGTCAACGCCCCAAACAGGCAATGTCGAGCCAGGCTGTTCAGTACATCTCCCCTGGGAATTCGCTCGGGTTCCGAAAATGCGACCTTCAGATCGTTGCGACCATCCCAATGAGAGTAATTCGTGAACAGGAGTGCTGCGTGTGGCGCTCGCCGCGCGATCTCCAGCTGCCGCTCGAGCTTCTGTGGCAGCCAGACATCATCGTGATCCAACAGTGCGATCCACTCGCCTGTGGCCACCGAAAGCGCAAGGTTCCGAGCGCCTTGTGTTCCTGAAGTTGCTTGCCGTAGCACGTGAACTCTCGAATCCTCCAGCGCAAGCGCTGCAAGCACGGAAAGCGTGCGATCCGACGAGCCATCGTCGACCACGATAAGTTCCCAGTCCTGGTGCGTCTGCGCACGCACGGAATCGATCGTCTCGCGGATGAACCGCTCGGCGTTGTAGGTGGGAATGAGCACCGAAACTCTCATTAGACGCACCAGGACACAACGGATCGCGAGGAAGGCCACATTGTCGACGGCGGTGGGAATGTAGCAGGTTGGTGGGCAGCTCCAGCGCGATCCGTGCGGACTCTGCGTGCACCGCGGGGTAGCCCCGACCAGTGATCGCCTGGGGCTTGCGCCGCGGAACCTGGTCCAAGCTCGGCGACGCTGGCATTCCACGAGCGCATGCGCTCCGATACACGCCCCCTGGATCAGTACGGCGTGCAGATCGACAGCTTGGACACTTCACAGCGACCGCTTTCGAGCACGGAGTCACCCGGCAATCGCATGCTCGACCGGCTGCGGCGATCCTTTGTCGCATCGGACGGTTGGGATCGATTCGGAGCCGTACTCTTCGTGGCCGGCGCGATCGCGTGTGCACGACAACTCCGAGCTCCGATCGGCGTTTACGACGAAGGTCATCTGCTAACGGACTCTTCTCTCGTGCTGTCGGGCGCGTTTCCTTACCGCGATTTCTACACGAACTACCCACCGGGGATCTTCTTTCTCACGGCGCTCCTCTGGAAGGTCACCGGACCTTCGATCGTGGCTGCGCGCTTTCTCGGACTTGCGGTACAGGTGATCGGGTCGCTACTGGCGGGCCGGGTAGCCGGACGGCTCGGCGGGCGGACCTTCTCCATGCTCTCGTGCGGTGCCGTGTTCCTCTGGTGGCGGCACGTGCCGATCTGGCCCACCGCATTCTGCACCGCGGTCGTGCTGG
>JAYTBY010000444.1:0-3643 GCA_043736755.1 Planctomycetota bacterium
CGCGATCTCGCTCGGGCCGGCCGAGATCGCGAAGCGCGTCGGCGCGGATCAGCTCAAGACCGAGAAGCCCGTGGTCGTGTTCGACGAGCTGCACCGCTACGGACGTTGGAAGGGCTTCCTCAAGGGTCTGTTCGACACCTGGGGCGAATCGATGCGGATCGTCGTGACGGGCAGCTCGCGTCTCGACGTGTATCGGCGCGGCGGCGACAGCCTGATGGGGCGCTACATGCTCTATCACATGCATCCGCTGACCGTGGCCGAGCTCGTCGACGCGCGACCGGGAGACGGGCCGATCAGCGCGCCCGTCGCGATCGACGACGCGCGCTACGAGCGCTTGCGCCTCCGCGGCGGATACCCGGAGCCGTTCGTGCGCGACGACACGCGCTTCTCGAATCGCTGGCAGTCGTTGCGCGCTCAACAGCTCGTGCGCGAGGACGTGCGCGATCTGACGGGGATCCGCGAGCTCGATCAGCTCGAAGTGCTCGTGAGGTTGCTGACCGAGCGTTCGGGAACCGCGCTGTCGTACTCGAACCTCGCGGGGGAAGTGCAGGTGTCGGTGGACACGATGCGGCGTTGGATCTCGACCTTGTGCACGTTGCACCACGGGTTCCTCGTGCGTCCGTGGCACAAGAACGTCGGGCGATCATTGCGCAAGGAACCGAAGTGGTACTTGAGCGACTGGTCCGCGGTCACCGATCCGGGCGCGAGCGCGGAGACGTTCGTCGCTGGGCACATGAAGCGCGCGGTCGAGACGTGGACGGACCGCGGGCTCGGCAACTACGAGCTCCACTACCTGCGCGACAAGGAGCAGCGTGAGGTGGACTTCCTCGTGACGCGCGACAAGAAGCCGTGGTTCCTCGTGGAGGCGAAGCTCGGGGACACGGCGCTCAGCCCGAGCCTCGCGCATTTCCAGAGCGCGACGAGCGCGAAGCACGCGTTCCAGGCGGTGGTCGAGATCCCGCACGTCGATGCGGACTGCTTCGAGCGCACGCGGCCGACGGTCGTGCCCGCGCGGACCTTGTTCGCGCAGCTGTCGTGACGCACTCCTCGAGGTCGGAGCGTTAGGAGATTCGGACCGGCCCGCGAGATGTCCGAATGCTGCCGAAGGCCGGAGATCGAGGTCGACGCCGGCGCTGGCGGCTAGGACCCGGCGTTCGTGCACGCGAGGGTCGAGGAGCTCATCGCGCTCATGCAGAAGCAGGCCGCGCAGTCCAAACGCTGAGCCGAACCGCGGTGGATTCCGCTCAGGGCTGATACAGCTCGACCTGCACCGGCCCGCCTGTTGACGGCACTCTGAAAAGGGACCCCGCGGCACGTTGAAAAGGGACCCCCTCCCAGCCCCAAGGAAGCGGCTCGGTTTCGGAAGCCCAGGACGAAGTTGCAAACTTCGCCGGGGGCTCGAACCGGTGCGACAGCCCGCGCAATCACCCGACGAGCTGCGCCCGAACGAGCACCGCGGGTCCTGCTGCTGGCACGGACACGCGAGTCCGGCCCGGGCGGCCTCCTCGGGCCGGACCGAGCCAGGCGGCTGACCCGCTCCGGTGGTGAGCTCGTAACCAGTTTGCTTGCGTAACACGCTACATGCCGATAGCTTCTGCAAGCATAATGGCGCATTCGGGCACTCCAACGACTCCCAGCGCAGCCGACTACGTGGATCGCCTCCAGGCTTCCGGTCGCTACACGTTCACGCGTGCCGAGGCGCAGCGCGAGACTCATCTGGCAGCCACCGCTCTTGAATCCGCGCTCCGTCGTCTGCGCGCGCGGCGACGCATCGCGACTCCGCGCCGAGGCTTCCACGTCGTCGTCCCCATCGAGTACCGCGACTCCGGTTCGCCGCCGGCCTCTTGGTTCATCGATGACTTCATGCGGCACCTCGGGCAGCCGTACTACGTCGGTCTGCTCAGCGCGGCGTCCCTCCACGGAGCGGCTCACCAGCAGCCGATGCTGTTCCAGGTCGTCACGGATCGCCCGACTCGGCCCGCGCGCGTCGGGCGGTCGCGCATCGCGTTCCACATGAGCCGCGCTGTGAGTTCGACTCCGATTGCGATGGTCCAGACCGAGACCGGATCGATGCGCGTTTCGACGCCCGAAGCGACGGCGTTCGATCTCGTCCGCTTCGCTGGAGCGGCGGGCCACTTGGGCAACGTCGCTACCGTGCTCAGCGAGCTGGCCGAGCGCTGCTCGGGCGCAGCTCTCGCACAGATCGCGCCGCTCCACTCCGTTCCCGACGTCCAGCGGCTCGGCTTTCTCCTCGATCTCGTCGGTGAGCGCGCGCGAGCGGATGCGCTCGCGACGTGGCTTTCGACCCAGCGTCATCGGCCGATCCTGCTTGCTCGCGGGGAGCCGGAGCACGGCGCCGCGCCCGATCCGCGCTGGCGCGTCAAGCCGAACGCCGCCGTGGAGATCGACGCGTGATTCCGCGCGCGCACGTGACGCATTGGCGCGCGCGTGCGCCCTGGCCCACGGACGCGCAGGTCGAGCAGGATCTCGTGCTCTCGCGAGCGCTCGTCGAACTGTTCAGCGATCCCGTCATCGCTCAGGCGCTCGCCTTTCGCGGCGGAACGGCGCTTCACAAATTGTTCTTCGAAGCGCCCGGTCGGTACTCCGAGGACATCGACCTCGTCCAACGATCCAGCGTCGCGATCGGACCCACGTTCGACGCGATCCGCGCGCGGCTGGATCCGTGGCTCGGCGAGGCGCGTTCCAAGCAGGGCGAAGGCCGGGCGTCTCTCGTCTATCGCTTCGAGTCGACTTCGATGCCGATTCAGCGCATGCGCCTGAAGGTCGAGATCAACACGCGTGAGCACTTCACCGTCCTCGGGGCCCACAGCGTGCCATTCGCTGTCGAGAGTCCGTGGTTCGCGGGAGAGGCGAAGCTCGTGACCTTTGGGTTGGAGGAACTGCTCGGCACCAAGCTGCGGGCGCTGTACCAACGCAAGAAGGGGCGCGACCTCTACGATCTCTGGCTGGCTCTCTCGAACACGTCGATCGACGATGCGAAGGTCGTCGCTTGCTTCGAGCACTACTTGGCCCACTCAGGTGCTTTCGTCGCGCGCGCGGACTTCGAGTCGAACCTGGAGCGCAAGGTCATGGACCGATCCTTCACCGAGGACGTAGGTCCATTGCTGGCGGACCCATCCAAGTACGACGTCACTCGGGCGGCGCAGCTCGTCCTCGACCGCCTGATCGCGAAGTTGTCCCCAGACTCTCGGCGTTCCCCCGGGGCTGCGAGTTGAATCGGCGATGGTGCTGACCCGATCGTCCACCCCGAAAAGGTCGTGTGCAGCTCCGCGAGCCCGCGAGCTCGAGCGCACGCTCACCTGCGGCATCCCGGCGAGCTGTGTTGCGACCTCGAGGGCTTCTCTCTGCACGCCGAGTCGCGATCGAGGGTCACGACGGGGATAGGAACTCCAAGCGGATGACCTTCGGCCACGGTTGGCGGTGCTGGCCGCTTACGCGCACCCCTCGTGTCTCTGGATGTGTGGATCCGGCACCCTTCGATCTCGGTCCCGCTGCTCGGCGCGTACACGTTGGCCCCTTGGAGGAGGTCGGAGATGAACAGGATCCCTTTCCTCGGAGACCGGCCGCGACTCCCCGAGTTTCATCGTCGCCCCCGAAGCACAGCCGTCCGAACGTGCGAGCG
>JAYTBY010000445.1:0-7991 GCA_043736755.1 Planctomycetota bacterium
GCCGCGGCCGCGACGCGCGCGAGCGGAGGTCGCTGCGAGCTGTCGGGACTCGGAACTTTGCCGGGCAAGGAGAGTTCGCGGATCGAAGTGCTCGCTGGCGGCCTCAGGGCCGTTGGGTTCGAGTGCGTCGCGACCCGCGCGACCCTCGTGATCGGGCCTGGGAAACCACGCATCCCGGACGCGCCCCTCGATCCGCGCGGTGACCACCGCATGGCGTTCGCCTTCGCACTGTTGGGCCTGATCTGCGACGGAGTGCTGGTTTCGGACCCCGACTGTGTCGCGAAATCGTGGCCCGAGTTCTGGCGCGATCTCGAGCGTGCAGGCGCTTCGATCGCGCGCTCGAAGCCGTAGACTTCGCCGATGATCGAAGCGCACGCGAACCCCTCCGGTCCCGTCCTCGTGACAGGCGGGGCGGGCTACATCGGCAGTCACGCCACGCGGCTCTTGCAGGAGCGCGGCATCCCGGTCGTCGTCCTCGACAACCTCTCGACCGGCTGGCGTGCGGCGGTGCGCGCACCCTTCGAGCTCGGCGATCTCGGCGACCGTGCGCGGCTCGACGAAGTGTTCGCGCGCCACCGTCCGCGCTCCGTGATCCACTTCGCGGCGAAGACGTACGTGGGCGAGTCGGTCGAGAAGCCCGCGCTCTACTACAAGGAGAACGTCTTCCACACCTGGAACCTGCTCGAGGCGATGCGCGCGGCGAATTGCCTCGAGATCGTGTTCTCCTCGACGTGCGCGACGTATGGCAATCCCGTGCGTGTGCCGCTCGACGAGAGTCATCCGCAGGATCCGATCTCGCCGTACGGCCGCACGAAACTGCACATGGAGCACATGCTGCAGGACTTCTCGCGCGCCTACGGCATCAAGATCGCGGCGTTGCGCTACTTCAATGCGGCCGGCGCGTCGCAGGCCGGCGACCTGGGCGAAGTCCACGTCCCGGAGACCCACTTGATCCCGCTCGTGCTGCAAGTTGCACAGGGCAGGCGCGAAAAGATCCAGATCTTCGGCGACGACTATCCGACGCCCGACGGGACCTGCGTGCGTGACTACATTCACGTCGAGGATCTCGCGGATGCGCACTTGCGCGCGCTCGCGAAGCTCCAGCGGGACGGCGGTCCGCTGGCCGTGAACCTCGGGACGGGGACGGGCTTCTCGGTGCAAGAAGTCGTCGAGATGGCGCGGCGCATCACCGGTCACCCGATCCCCACTTCGATCGTGGGGCGACGGGCCGGCGACCCGCCGATTCTCGTCAGTGGCGGCACGCGCGCGCGCGACGTCTTGGGCTGGACCCCCGCGCGTCCGGCGATCGCGGACATCGTGGCGGATGCGTGGCGTTTCCAGCAGGCGCACCCGGACGGCTTTCCGAAAGCTTGATCCGGCCGCGCGGGATTGCGACAAGTCCGCGGATCGTGGTCAGTACGAAGAAGTCGAAAGGGAGTCGCACGCGCGCGGCGCGGATCGCACTACTCCTAGCGCTCAATGGGGCGCTCCTCGCGGTGCTGTGGAAGGTCGGCGGATCGAGGCTTTTCGCGCGGGACCGAGGACTGACGGATCCGACGAGCGCGGTCTCGTCCGTTTCGTCGGACGCCTCCGGCGTTTCGTCGGACGCCCCGGGCGAGTCGTGGGACGCGGGCGCGCTCGCTGACGGAATCGCGCTGCTCACCGAAGCGACGCCCGCGGCCTTCGACTCGCGGCGCGACCGCGCGTTGGAGGAACGGATCCGCGCCGCGATCGCTGATGCGCTGAAGCAAGCCGAGGTCTCTTCCAAAGGCCGCGCACGCCGTTCGGAGATGCACGTTGGCGTGCACGTGCGCTCGGCCGCGGACGGGACGGAGATCGCATCGATCGGTGCCGAGCGCGCGCAGCGCCCGGCCTCGAACTTGAAGCTCGTCACGACCGGCGCCGCGCTGGTTCTGCTGGGACCCGATTGGAAGTTTCGTACGACTCTCGTGAGCGATGCGCGCATCGAGAACGGTGTCCTCCAAGGCGACCTCGTCGTGCGCGCCGGCGGCGATCCGCTCTACGACGCGCGGACCGCGGGCGACGTGAGCGCGCTTCTCGCCCCAGCGATCGAGGCGTTGCGATCGGCTGGAGTCCAGCGGATCGCCGGCGACATCGTGCTCGATGAAGGTCGATTCTTGGATCCCGAGCCGGGACCGTCGTGGCCCGCGGATGGGCAACGTTGGAGCGATTTCTGCGCGCTGTCTGGTGCGTTCAGCGCGAACGCCGGTTGCTTGACCGCGCGGGTCGTGCCCACGAGTCCGGGCCGGGCTGCGCGCGTCGAGGTGCGCCCCTTTGGGCACGGATTGCCGACGAAGATCTCGGTCGAGACGGGCAAGGCGCGGACGAAGCTCGACGTGCGTGTCTCGGCCGTGGGGGGCACGGTCGTCGTCGACGGTTCGATTCCAGCAGGAATCGAGCCGTGGGAGTGCCGTTTCGCCGCGCCTGACCCCGTGCTGATCTTCGGTGGTGCACTGAGGCATGCTTTGGCTGCGCGCGGGATCGCGATCACCGGGTCGGTGCGCCGCGAACGAGTCGCTCCGAAGCCCGCGACGCGTGCGTTGGCGACGATCGTGACGCCGATCCTCGCCGTGCTCGATCCGATCAACGCGCACTCGAACAACGCGGTCGCGGACCAGCTCTATTTCGCGCTCGGGGACGCACAGTTCGGGCAGGGGACTCGCGCCGGCGGCCAGCGCGCGACGTCGCTGGCGCTCCAACGACTCGGCGTTCCCGACGATGGATTCGCGCAGGTCGACGGCTCCGGGCTCTCGCGCGACAACCGGGTGTCCGCCAGACAGATCACGGCGCTGCTCGCCGGCGTCTCACGGCGCGGCGGCCGAGCGAGTGATGCACTGTTCGCTTCGATGGCCGCGCCGAAAGCCGACGGGACGCTCGACGATCGGATGGCGGGACTCGAAGGCCGCGTGCGTGCCAAAACGGGTTTCATCGGCGGCACGAGCGCGCTCTCAGGAATCGTCGAGAGCGACGGCGGTCGGATGCTCGTCTTCTCGATCCTCGTCGAGTACCCGGTGATGGACGGCCTCAACACACGCGTGTGGAAGCCCATGCAGGATCGAGTCTGCAAGATCCTCGCCGGCGTGCGCGAGTGAGCGCGCGCGGCGAGCACGCTGACAGCCAGCGACCGGGCGACTCGCGGTCACGCGCTGAGTACGACGGCGCAGGTTCGCGCGCCGAGTTCACTCCTGCCGAGTTCACTCCTGCCGGCCTGGACTCGATCCTCGCCGAGGCGGATCGCGCGGCGCGAGCTGCTGGTGACATCCTTCTCGCGCATTTCGGCACGATCGATCGCGCTGACGTGCGTTCCAAGACGGCCGCGCGCGACCTCGTGTCGAAGGCGGACGTCGCCGCCGAACGCGAACTCGTGGCCCGCCTGCGCCGCGCATTCCCAGGCCACGCGATCGAGGCCGAGGAAGAGGTTCGCGACGCACCGGACGAGACGCGACCGCGCTGGTTCCTCGATCCGCTCGACGGCACGGTGAATTTCGTGCACGGAATCCCGGTGTTCTCGGTGTCCATTGGGCTCTACCTGGGCACGTCGCCCCTCGTCGCAATCGTGCACGCACCGAAGTTCGGCGAGACCTTCACGGCGCGACGAGGTGGCGGTGCGCATCTGAACGGTCGCGTGATCCGCGTCTCCGACTGCGCCGAACTCGCTGACGCCGTGCTCGCCACTGGATTCCCGTACCGACGCAACGAACTCCCGAACAACAACGTCGCGAACTTCGATGCCCTGATCCTCGAGATCCGCGGCATCCGACGGCTGGGTTCGGCGGCCCTCGACCTGGCCTACGTCGCCGTCGGCCGACTCGACGGCTACTGGGAGCTCCACCTGGAACCCCACGACGTCGCCGCCGGAGCCCTGCTCGTACGTGAAGCCGGCGGAATCGTGCGCGACGTGAGCGGTGGCGAGGACTGGTTGCGGGGAAAAAACGTCGTCGCGTCCGGTGCCGGGATCTTCGAAGCACTTCGAACGCGCGTGCGGGCCTGAGCCCCGTTTCCGGCTCTCGCAGGATCAGTGCCGAATCAATCGGCCTGCGCGCGTTGCTAGCGCGCGCTCGTACCGGAACCGCAAGCCCGGTGAGGAATCGCAGGGCTGACGGTCGGCCCACGGCGTCGACCCAGTCGTCCACGGGTTCGATTCGGCACAGGTCCCAGATCCAGAGTCGGGAGTCTCTGCGGGCATTGGAGCCGAGGACGCACAAGTTGAGCCACACCCGGCGCGACGACCTGAAGTCGGGAACCCAAATCTGTGCCGAATCGAAGCTAGGGCTTGTGCGGATCTCGGACCATCGAGGGCGACCGAGCCGTGCGCCGCGTCGGAATCGGGTCCCAGACCAAAGGCCTTCGGCTTCAGACGGATCCGGATCCCGTCCTGGACCGTCGTCGGGCTGAGGCGGACCTCCGATCGATTCGGCACAGATTCGAGCGTGCGATTTCGCTGCGATCGCACGCCCCAAGGAAATCCGAAATCACCCGCGACCGGTGACGTGCCCGAGCGTCTTCGGAGTGGAGGTACCGCGGATGAGGGGATCGACGAGAGGGCACGGCGTAGGCACCAGCGAACAGAAGTCGCTTCAACACCGGCTTTTTCGGCGTGGAGGTGCGCGAAAAGGCGCGGGTCGCAAGCCGAAGGGGGACCGGCCTCTCGTGGCGCACGCGACGAGGCCGGAACTCACGCGTCACGATCCGATCCTCGTCACGACGAGGCTGGTTCCGGGCTGCCCCAACCTGCGCAACGAATCGAATTTGGCTGTTCTTCAGGGGGCGCTGGCCTCGGGCGCGGACCGGTTTGGTTTTCGACTGATAGAGTATTCCGTGCAGACGAACCACATCCACCTCATCGCGGAGGCGCTGGACGAGCGGGCACTCGCGCGCGGGATGCAGGGCTTACTCGTCCGCGTCGCGAAGCGGCTGAACCGCGCATGGTCGCGTCGGGGGAAGGTGCTCTTCGATCGGTATCATGCACGGCTCCTGCGTACGCCGCGGGAGGTCCGAACCGCGCTCGTGTACGTGCTCCAGAATGCGCGTAAACACGGGGCCAAGCTTCTCGGCATCGACGCATGCTCGTCCGGACGCTGGTTCACCGGGTGGATGGACAGGACCGCCCGCGAGGGAAGTACGCTACCGGCCGCAGGATCATGGCTGCTATCCGCCGGATGGCGACGTCGTGGACTGCTGCGCACCAGCGAAGCTCCGTCCAGAAGTCCGCTGCCGAGCCAACCCCGTGTGCCTTCATGACGTCCGTTCGGCACGCGTGTGCAGCACGGCAGCGGATCCCGCACTAGGCACCGCGCCTTCCGGCGATCCGGCGCGCAGGCTATCCTGCCTAGCTCGCCGCGCTGCGCTCGAACCCGCCCGAGACCCTCAGACCTAGGGGGCCGATGGGTGCGACGCCGCGTGGCCATTCGAGCCTTCCCGCCGCATGACCGATGGCCTGATCCGGATCCGCAAAGCGCGCCAGAACAACCTGGTCGGCGTCGACGTGGATCTACCGCGCAATCGCCTCATCGCGATCACCGGGGTGTCGGGATCGGGCAAGTCCTCCTTGGCGTTCGACACGCTGTTCCGCGAGGGGCAACGGCGTTTCCTCGAGACGCTTTCGTCGTACGCGCGCCAGTTCCTGGGCGACATGGAGAAGCCCGACGTCGAGTCGATCACGGGCCTCTCGCCCGCGATTGCCGTCGATCAGAAGTCCATCCAGCGCGGCCCGCGCTCCACCGTCGGCACGTTGACGGAGATCGCCGACCACCTACGCGTGCTCTACGCGCGGGCCGGTCGGCCGCACTGCCCGAACTGCAAGTTGCCGATCCGTTCGCAGACGCCCGAAGACATCGTCCAACAGGTGCTGCGCGACAGCGCCGGGAAGAACGTGATGCTCCTCGCGCCGCTCGTGCGTGATCGCAAGGGTCAGCACAAGGAATTGCTCGACGGGTTGCGCAAGAAGGGTTTCGTCCGTGCACGCGTCGACGGTGTCGTCGCGCGCATCGAGGACATCCCGGAGCTCGAGCGCTACAAGCGCCACACGATCGAGGCCGTCGTCGATCGACTGCAGCCGAGCGCGGACAAGCTCCAACGTCTACGTGAGACGCTCGAGCAGGCGCTCGACCTCTCGGGCGGCGATGTGATCGTGGCCGGCGACGGACCGGATCACACGTACTCGACGAGCCGCACGTGCCCCGGTTGCGGTGGTGATGTGCCGCCTCTCGAGCCACGGCTCTTCTCATTCAACTCGCCCCACGGTGCGTGCATCGACTGTGAAGGACTGGGCGAGCTCCTGACTCCGTCCGAGCGCGCGATCATCGCCGACGCATCGCTCTCCATTCGAGCCGGAGCGCTGGCGGTCACGCGTGCGTCAGGCGGCGCGCTGCTCTTCCCGCACGTCGACTTCGACTTCCTGGAGCAGGTCGCGGAAGCGTCGGGCTTCGACCTCGATACGCCCTGGAAGGACCTGCCCCGCGCAGCGCAGCGTGTGATGCTCCACGGCACAGGTGCGGAGCGCTTCGAATCCGAGTCGACGTGGTCGGGCAAGAAATTCGCTGGAAAGGTGCGCTGGATGCGGCCTTTCGGCGGCGTACTGCCGGCAGTCGCCAAGGCGGCGAAGTCCGGCGCTCACAAGAAGACGGCCGAAAAGTTCCTGAGGCGCGAGTCTTGTCCCACGTGCGCGGGCACACGTTTGAATCCGGCCGCGAACGCAGTCCTCCTCGGCGATGTCGGCTTCGGGGTCGTCACGCGTCTGCCGATCGAGGACTTGCCGGCGAAGCTCGGTGCACTCGAGCTCACCAGCCGTGAAGCACGCATCGCCGTCGACCTCTTGAAGGAGATCCGGCGGCGCGTCGACTTCCTGCTTCAAGTCGGGCTCGGATACCTGACGCTCGATCGGTCGGCCGAGACGTTGTCGGGAGGGGAGGCGCAGCGCATCCGTCTCGCGGCTCAACTCGGCGCTGGTTTGCAGGGCGTGCTCTACGTGCTCGACGAGCCGTCGATCGGGCTGCACGCGCGCGACCAGAATCGATTGCTTGGCGCGCTGCGCGCGCTGCGCGACGCGGGGAACACGGTCATCGTCGTCGAGCACGACGACGCCACGTTGCGCGCCGCGGATTGGCTCGTCGACGTCGGGCCGGGTGCTGGTCGTCACGGCGGTCGCATCATCGCCCAGGGCACTCCGGCGGACGTCGCGAAGCTCGACACGCCGACGGCCAGATTGCTACGCGGCGAGATCGCGCTCGAAGCGCCCGCCACGCGTCGCAAGGGCAATGGGAAGGCGATCGTGGTGAAGGGCGCGCGCGCCTTCAACTTGAAGGACGTCGACGCGCGCTTCCCGCTCGGGACGTTGACCGTTGTCACCGGTGTCAGCGGTTCGGGCAAGTCGACGCTCGTGAACCGGATCCTGGAGCGCGCGGCTCGCCGCAAGCTCGGTTTGGAATGCCCGGCGCCGGAAGCGCACGACAAGGTCTTGGGTTTGGAGCACATCGAGGCTCTCGTCACGATCGACGCTGCACCGATCGGTCGGACGCCGCGTTCGAATCCGGCCACTTACACTGGTGTTTTCGATTGGATCCGCGACCTCTTCGCCGGAATGCCCGAGGCGAAGCTGCGCGGCTACACGAAGTCGCGCTTCTCGTTCAACGTGGCCGGCGGTCGCTGCGAAGCCTGCGGCGGAGCAGGCGCGAAGTACGTCGAACTCCAGTTCCTCGCTCCGGTCACGGTGCCGTGCGAGGAGTGCGGCGGGCATCGATTCCAGCCGACGACGCTCGACGTCCACTACCGCGAGTCTTCGATCGCCGACGTTCTCGCGATGACGGTCGAGGACGCACACACGCTGTTCGCCGACCATCCGAAAATTGCGCGACCGCTGGCGATCCTCGTCGACGTGGGCCTCGGATACCTCACCCTCGGTCAGCCGTCGACAACGCTCTCAGGTGGAGAAGCACAGCGGCTGAAGTTGGCGACGGAACTGCAGCGCAAGC
>JAYTBY010000446.1:0-3642 GCA_043736755.1 Planctomycetota bacterium
TCCGTCAGCACCGGCCTCACGCGGCTGCGCCGTAGCTTGATCGCGGCGGGGAAGGACTGCGCGAGTTCCACCAGGGGCGGCGCGAGGATCGGCGCGCGCATCTCGAGCGAGTGCGCCATCCCCGTGCGACCCGCGCTGGCCATCGTGATCCTGTGGCGACTCGACATAACGCGACAGCGCCGGCGAAATCACGCGCCGAGTCGCGCCCGCAGCGCGCTGGCGAAGGCTTCGAGATCACCCAGGCCTTCGGCGAGAACGCGGCGCACGATCTCGAGGTCTACGTCGTCGTAGCCGTGCACGAGCACGTTGCGGAACCCAACCATCCGCTCGAGCGACCGGGCGAGCGGCGCACCGATCCACCCGGCGCGCTCGAGAAGTGTGAAGACCTCGCGCGCCGTTGCTGGCTCTCCGAGGCTCTCGTCCGACACCACGTGTGCTCCGGCGTCGATCGCGGCCTGGATCGCCACTTGGAGCGTGTGCTCGACGAAGGCGCAGTGCTCGACGTCGTCGGCCAAGTCTGACGAACGAGCTCGCGTGCGCAGGAGTTGCACTCGCGTCTCGATCAGCGTCAATTTCTTGAGCACGAGATCGGGGTCGGTCATCCCGCGCTCCGTCGCTTCTTCCGCACCAGATCCAGGATGGGCTTCAGGTCCCAGTACTCGTTGCGCGCGCGCACCTCGAACGCCAGACGTTCCGACCGGTCGTGGTCGACGAGCACGACCTTGTCGCGCAGGATCCGGAAGACGAGATCAACAGGCGCCCGGCGCAGGTCGATGACCTGCACCTCGCGGCGGAAAATGCGGGCGAGGTCGGCTTCCAGGTCGAGCACCGTCGGGAAGGGATCGGCGGAATGCGATCGAGCGGGGAATATTGCGATGTCGATGTCGCTCGCCGGCTGATGATCGCCGCGGGCCACGCTTCCGAAGAGGTAAGCGAAAGCGATCGCGGGCGAGCGAGCAGCCAGATCGGACGCGAGTCGAGCGATGATCGCTGTGCGATCCATGGCGGGAGTGTAGCGTGGCGGTCCGAGAGCCTGAGAGCGTACCGACGAAGCAACTCGTGGTGACGTACGGGACGACCCCGTGCGTGGGTGGGATGAGGTTGCGGGCGCTCCCGACCTAGTCGCAGGTCCGGCCTCGAAGCGCGAGCGATCTGCCCCGGCGCCGGGGACGATGTGCGCCCTCCGGTCTCTGGACCCGAGGGACCGCATGTCGGACGGTCTGCGCACCGCCCGACATGGGCATCGTCATTCCTCGAGCGTCGGCACGTTGAAGAGCACCGACAGGTCGATGCTGCCGAGACCCTGCAACGGGTAGTTCGAATGCGCGGGGTTCACCGGGCCGAGGTTCGAGGCCGTGTCCGGCGGCGAGAAGATCACGAGCGAGTTCAAGAAGTCGAGCACCTTGGTGCGGTCGTCGTCGGCGAGCTGCACGAAACGGTCACGCGAAACCTGCGCCTCTCCGCCGTGTCGAACGATGACGTCCTCCAGCGTGGCGCTGCGTCCATCATGGCCGTAGGGCGCGGTGGAACCGACACCCCAGAGCGGCTCCGTCATGAACTGTGTCGTGACGGTTCCGTCGAAGTTGCGCTCGTGGAAGGCCGCACCGAGGTCGTGCCGCTTGAAGTCCGCGAAGATCTCGCGCACGTCGAAAGGGGCCAGCGAGGGCAGTCGGCGCAGCGGGAACCCTGAACCATCGTCGACCGTTTGGAACCGCGGCATCGCCGTCGCGAACAAGCTGTTCAGCACACGATTCGAGTTCACCGCGTCGTAGCTCGTCGAAACGTCCGCCACGCGGCGATCGCTCTCGATCGTGAGCGTCGGCACGTGACAGGTCAGACAACCCATGCGGTTCATGATGCGCCCACCTTCGACTGCGCTGGCTGTCCTGCGGCCCGTGCCGGGCTTGAAGTAGTTGAGTAGGTAGAACTCGAGGTGGTCCACGAGACTCGGAGGCACCTCGTCGACGACTCCATCGCCGTCCGCATCGCTGGTCGCCGAGGCCACCGCGGGTGCCTCGATGGCATCGAGTGAGCCCGTGAGCCCCATACCGGCCGGCGTCACGACGTCGGCTCCCTGCGAGGCCGCCAACGTATCGGGATCGGCGGACTGGAGGCCCATCTCGGCCCCGAAAGCTCCGACGGCGAACTCGCGGATCGAGATGGTTTTGCCTTCGGCGAAGAACGGACGCACGCGCAGGTCGGCGTTGACGCCCTGCACCAGTGTCGTGTCGACCGTGCCATTGGGCAGCCCCGTGATGCGCCCGTAAGCGATACCTTTCGCAATCAAGTTGAGCGTGACGGGCTGGTTCTGCTGCGCTGCCTGTTGCAGCGCATTCGTCCGAATCGCGCGCAAGTCGGTCGTGATCTCGTCGCCCAGCATCTCGACGAGGCCCAGTCCGAACAAGTGCGGCGCATCCCGACCTTCGGGCCGCGTGAACACGCTGCCACCGACACCGGCAGAACCATGAGGCCGCCCGTGGCAGCTCGCGCAACCGTCCGCGAGGCCCGCGCCGGCCAAGTTGGGCGCCTGCGTCACGTCGGTGAGCTGGGCGCGGGCCGGTGCGAGTACAGCGGCGATCGCGAGCAGTCCGAGGGCTTCTCGGCGGATCTCGTTCCTGGATAAAAATCGTGCGCAACTCATTGAGGCCTCGTCCGGGGCTTGGGACTCGGGCGGCGGGCCGATCAATGTGACCGTTCCGACGCCACACTAACGACCCGCAGAAAGAGCTCTGGAGCCGACAGTAAGGCCACGAATTGTGCGCGAGAGTCCTGCCCTTGGGTCCCGAACTGGGATGCTCGTGTTGGAGGCTGTCAGGTCCGTCGACCCGGCGTGCTCACGCGATGAGCGGGGGGGCGGACGGACGGCGCGGCGCCGAAGTGCATGTGCTCGAGGGGTCGCGCGGAACCGCCGGCCCCTTACGTTCAGCCCCCCCCCAGCCGGGTTAGTCAGCCCGCACGGGAATCGGCGGGGTACGAAGCCGCGCGATCCCTCGTCGTCCATCCGCGCCGACTTGCAGCCACCGCGCGAGCGTCACGAGGCCCCACAAGAGCGTCGAGTTGTCACGTTGTCCGCTGCGGAAGTCGTCGAGCTCGGTGCTTACCCAGGTGCGCGCAAGCACGTGTCCGAGTTCCGATCGCGGGCCGACGAGCACGTCCTCGAGCTCCCCGATGTGCTTCTGTAGCCACCCGCGCACGGGCGGATTGAACGGCTGCTTCGGGCGACCGACGACGCCGGGGGCGAGTGAACGCCCAAGTGCGTCGGTCAGCACCGGCTTCACGCGGGTGCGGCGCAGCTTGATCGCGGCGGGGAACGAAAGCGCGAGCTCGACGAGCGGCGGCGCGAGGAACGGCGCGCGCAGCTCGAGCGGGTGCGCCATGCCGGTGCGATCCGCGCTCGTCATCAAGTTGTGGGGGACGAACGAACGCAGATCGACGAGCGCAGCCGCTCGCAGCGGGTCGTCGGCGTTGCGCTCGAAGAGGGCCAGCATCTCGGCGTGTTGCGCACTGCGTGCGCGCGGGCCCAGTGCACGCGCGAGGCTCGCGTCGTCGACGTAGCCGGTCCAGTCGAGGAACGCGTCGCCGAGCGGACGGCCGAGTGAGCGCAGGAACGAGCGCGCGCGACGGACACTGGTCGCGTTCGCG
>JAYTBY010000447.1:0-1609 GCA_043736755.1 Planctomycetota bacterium
AGGCGAACGTCGTACGGGCCGACCCGAGCGAGAGCCGCGATCGCCGCGGCTCTGCGCTCGGCCCCGCCGACTACTCGTCTTCCTTCTTGGCCTTGAAGAAGTTGGCGAACGGATTGTGCGCCGGCTTGTTGCCCGGCTTGAGCTCGCTGAGGCGCGCCATGTCGTCGCGATCGGCGACATCGGCTCCACCCTCGGGACGGCGTCCGTCGGGTTTGCGCCCGCCGCCGCCGAAGCTGCTGCCGCCGCCGCCACCGCCACCCGAACCGCCGCGTCCGCCGCCGCCGCCGCCCGCACCACCGCGCCCACGACCGGCGCTCTTCCCGCCGATCCCGTCGCGACGCGTCGTCGCCGCACGCGTCGGTAGCGCGGGCTTCTGCGGTTCACGGGGCGCGCGATCGTCACGACGACCACGACGCGGCCGATCGCCGCCGCCTTCACCACCACCACCCCCACCGCCGCCGCCGCTGCCTTCGCTCTCGCGACGCTGCACGCGTTCGGGACGCTCGGGCGGAGGCACGTTCTTGAACGAGATCGCGAGCCGTGCACCGCCGACCTCGACGATCTTCGCGCGCACGACTTGGCCGATCGACAGCACTTCGCGCGCGTCGCGCACGTAGCGGTCCGAGACTTCGCTGACGTGGATCATGGCATCGCTGTTCAAGCCGATGTCCACGAACGCGCCGAAGCTGGCCACGTTCGTGACGATGCCTTCGACGACGCGATCACGCGTGATGCGCACCGGGTCGGTGTTCGGGTCGAGGAGATCCGGCCCCCACTGGCGCCAGCGTGGATCGCGGCCGGGGAACGACAGCTCACGCATGAGGTCGCGCCACGTGGCCTCGTCGATGTCGAAGTCCGAACGACGCAGACCGCGCAACGCACCGGGGCGACCGAGGCCGGCCTCGACGCTCGATCCGGCGGATTCGAGCAGCTTGCGCGCGAGCGGGTACTGCTCCGGGTGCAAGTTCGTCGAGTCGAGCGGTTCGATCCCGTCGAAAACACGCAGGAATCCAGCCACGCTCGTCCACTGCGCTTCGGTGAGGAGGCCTTCCTGTCGGAGCTCCTCGCGCGAGGTGAACGGACGCTCGGCGCGGCGCGCGACGACCTTTTCAGCGGTGGCGCGATCGAGGCCGGGCAAGTGCATGAGGAACGACGCGGTGGCCGTGTTCAGGTCGCCGCCTGCGAGGGCCGTGCTCGACTCGATGGCGTCCTGCAACGCGCGCTTCACGTTGGCCTTGCTGACGAGACCTTGCTCCCAGCCGAGGCCGAGGTGGCGCGCGTCCACTTTGAGGAACTCGCTCATCGGGTCCTGCAAGCGGCGCGCGAGGCTCGTCGCCATGCGTGCCGGGACGGTCGACTCGGGCAGCTCCTTGCGAGCCCACTCCGATCCGGCGTAGGTCGAGAGCCCGGACTCGTTCACTTCGAGGACCCAGACCGGGATGCCCGCTGCGGCGAGCGCGGCGCGCAACTTCGGCGCGGCGGCACGACCGGGCTTGCTGTTCGCGACGGCGACGAACTGGATCGAGTGCGGAGCGAGGATCGCCGCCAGCTCGGCACCGAGAGCTTCGGCTGTCTTGTCTGTCCGCTCGATGCGCGCAGGGCGTTCACG
>JAYTBY010000448.1:0-7981 GCA_043736755.1 Planctomycetota bacterium
TCGGTCTTGGCCTGGCGGAACGGCTCGTAGTAAGCGTCCATCGCTTGCTCGAACTCGGTTTTCACTGCCTTCAACCGCTCCTCGCGCGAGCCGGCTTGCGCAGCCGAGACCTCGCTGGCCTGCGCCGCGCTGGCGCCGCCTGCGGGGACGATGGGGGTGGCCTTCACGGTGGTGACGGCCGGCGTCGACTTGGCGGCGCTCGCGGGCGGCACGATGGGCGTGGCGGCGATCGACTGCGACTTCTCCGGCTCGGCCGCGGTCGTTCGCGGCTGGTCCGTACGGCACGAGGCCGCTGTCAGCACGATGAGCGCGAGCCAGGGTGCTCGTATGCGTTTCACTGAGGGAACTCCGCGCGGGCGATGTGCTCGCGTTCGATGGGAACCGCGCGCGCCTGAGCGGCGCTAGCGGAGGACGGGCGCCCTAGGAAGGCGCCCATTCACGAGGGTAGCAACTCGGCGGAATCGCTGGCTCCGGTTGACCCTGTACCGCTTGTCCGTCGAGCCGTTCGATGCGCACGCGGGCTCGCGCGCTTCGTCCGCCCTCTCGATGACCGCCGAAACGTCACTCGATCCGGCCGAAGACGTCCCACACTCCGGGCGTGCCGGCACTCGTGCAGACCCAACCGATCGGTGCGCCCGGCCACGGCTCGGTGTTCCAGACCGTGTCGCCTCGCGCAAAGAGCCCGGTCGTCGGCGCAGAATTCGCACGGCGTTGCTGGGGTTCGATCGAGTTCCCGCCACCGCTCGATTGATCGATCGTCGAGGGTGCATAGGGCGCGGTCGCGCGAGCCTCGATCCGGTTGCCCTGCGCCACGACTCCCGCGGCACCGTTGATCAAGTGCAGACCGGATTGGCTGCCCGACCCCGAAGCATCCGTCTCGAGGATCACGTTCGACAGCACGTGAACGCCACTCGACGTCGAGATGCAGATCGACGAGCGATCGCTCGCGATCACGGTGTTGCCGAGGATCGACACACCATCGTGGTTCTCGACGTAGATCCCGTGCGTGCCACAGCGCTCGACCGTGTTCGCCGCGACCAGCGAACGAGTCTTCGTGACCACAGCCGAGTTCTGCAGTCGGATCCCCGCGGAGACGTCCGAGTTCAGCGTGTTTCGCCAGCCGAACACGCGGTTTCCGACGATCGAGCAACCTGTCGGCGCAACACCTGTCGAGTTCGCGTCGAGCAGGATCCCGACTCCGATGCCGTTGCGCACGACGTTGCCGGTGCACGTGACGTCGGTGTTGCTGGAGAGCTGGATCCCCGTCCCGACGATCGAGCCCTGACCTGTGCGATGCCCCGTTCCGCTCTCGACGATGTTGTCAGCGACGATGCCACCGACGCAGCGCGAGAGATACAGACCGGACTTCGATGAGCGGATCGAACGACAGCCGCGGATCGAAACGCGCTGCGCATCCGCGATGACGATTCCGTCGGCATCGCTGTCGATCGTGGTGACATCCTCGATCGCGATGTCCTCGCCGCCGAAGACCTGCAGGATGCCGTGCGCGAGTCCGACGCCCTGACCTCCGCGTCCTTGCAGCGTGAACCCGACGACTCGGGCTCCATTCGCGTTCTCGATACGCAGGATCTGGCAAGCTCCGACGCTTTCGACGATGCGCGACGAAGGTGAGCCGCGGATCTCGATCGGTGTGCGCACGAGCAAGCAGTGTCCGACGCCCGGCCGCTTCGTGACGCGCACCGGGAAGTCGGGAAGCACGAGGGTCCCGCCTTCCGCCGCGTCGATCGCCGACTGGAGGCCCGACGTGTAGTCGACGCTGCCGTCACGGACCGGATTGCGAGGCAGCCAGTCGAGCGCGTTGACGAAAGGCAGGATCGGCACGCGTACAGTCGCACCAGGCAGCAGCGCACTGCCCTTCGAGGTTGTTCGCTGCGGCGCCAGGACCACGGCTGCGAGAACGAGCACGACCGTCGAGGCGATGACGAGGACGACTCGCGTGGGACTGAGCTGCTGCATGTCCTCGGATCGACACGACAGGCGGCGTGCTGCGACGTCGACGCTCCGACCCGGAAAGGAATTCCGAGTCGGGGCCGACGACTCACTGTTTCAAGGTGTCCAGCGGACGCGCACCCCATTCATCTCGATCGTGCTCTGACAAGAACAGCGCGGCCGTATCCGCCGAGCCGGAGACAACGAGCCTCAGCGAATCCGCGGACAGAGGCCGGTGCCGTTCTCCAACCGCCCATTCACGATGCTGGCCGCAGGGCAGGTGCCCAACGGCCAGCTCGTCACAGTCAGAACGAGAACCCGTCAACCGTGGTTGACAGGCCCCTCCGTGTCAGGGAATCCAGGTCACGCCGACACCGTTCGTCAGGTTGAACGTCGACGGCGTGCAGAACACCGGGTCCGCGTTGCGATACCAGCACTGGTACGTGCGCATGTCGCCCGGGGCGTTGAGGCCCTTGACGGAGATCGACAGATCGCCGGCCACGGGATACTGCGACATGCCCGCGACGTTGGTCTTCGTGCCGAGGCGAATCACCGTGCCCGCCGCGCAACGCAGGCCGTCCCCGAAGATCACGCCCGCTCCGCCAGCGGATTGCAAAGTGCCTTGGAAGTACAGCGCGGAGCTGCTGGGCATGCCCGTGCCGAGCAACGTGAACCCATCGGTGCCCACGCTGGCCGAGCCGACCGCGTTGAGGTTGCCACCGTTGACGTTCACCGAGTTCGCGCAGCCGTTGCCCGGGAGGCCGGCGTTGCCGCACGGGCAAGCCGTGCCGCTGCCGTCACCGAAGCAGAAGCCGGGCGCCAGCGTGCCGGCGACGCGCACCAATTGGAGACCGTTGAGGCTGCCGAAGTTCCCGGCCGGCACGATCGGCGTCGAGACCGTCACCCCGAGCGAGCCGCCCGCGGGCACGTTGTAGCGGTGACGCGTGAACGTGACGCCTTGCACATGGCTGCCCGTCCAAGTTCCACCACACGACTGCGACGGATCGATCGATCCGCCCGCGACGCTGGTCACGAACACCGCGCTGTCCGGCGCCCAGGCATACGTGAAGAGACCGTAGGTGCCGGCGGCCAAGTTGTTGAACGTCCAGGTCGTGGTGCCCGGGTTCCCGCCGATGTCTTGAATATCGTCCATCAGCGCGTCGTCGTCGCCCGCAGTGAGGGCGTTCTGGAACGCGAAGTTGATGCCGCCGTTCGAGGCGGTACGCGTCAAGGTCACGGCCGTCACGACGGCGTTGATGTCGGTCAGAATCGCGCTCGCCGTCACGGCGCTACGCGCGTTCCAGGTTCCGGGTTGAGCCGCGGCCGCGCCGTAGGTGATGGCCGGCAGTGCGTGCGGGGCGAGGTTGTCGCCGATGTCGACATTGAAGCTCTGCGCGAATGAGGAACTCGTGCAGGCGATCAGGGCAGCCACAGTCGTCGAGATGCGAGTGAGTTTCATGAAGTCCCTTCGATAAATCGAGAGCGACACGGACAAGCGCCGGGGGGGGCTGCTCGGTCCCGGCTCTGGCAGCCGCGAAGGCTGCCGTCCGTGGACACGTTTCAGGCTAGCAAGAGTCGTACGTAGCGGGCGTTCCAGCCGATTTCTCGCGAGGGGCCGCGAGGGACTTCGTGTGACACGGCGCGGGCATGGCCTGCCTTTCGGCCGCGAGCCGCTCGTGGCATGCCCTGCGCTCGAGCAGAAGCCCGCTTCGATCGTCGTCACTGTCCCTCGAAGAGCAGGCGAATCCGCCTGGCCGTGCGCGTCGCGGCCCGTCTATCCGCCGCGCGGGATCTCGATCATCGTGTAGTACGCCGCGTCGTGAAGGAGTGCGGCGCCAGTTTTGGATCGCACACGCGCGTGGATCTCGTGGACGTATCCGGAACGCAGGCCGTCGGCTCGGATGCGAACAGATCGTCCATCGGGTCCGACCACCGCGGAGAGAACCTCGAGACGCTGCTGGTCGACCTCGTCGCTGCCGTAGGCCTTGTGCAGCAGGTACGTGTAGCTCTCCAGGTCGAACGACGAAACGTCGGCCGCCGGCGCGGGATCGACGGGCTCGGTGAACTCGATCTCGAAGCCGTCGGGACGCGCGCGCACGGCGAGCATTTCGAACGGCATCTTCCCCGTCCACACGAGGCGCTCGAGGCCCGCGCTCTTCCCGTCGAGGCTCCCCCAACCGCGGTTCGTCTCGCCGCAGAAGAGCGATCCGTCTCGGCCCCACGCAAGACGCACCACTCCGCTCGAGAGACCCACGCGGAACGGGAAGCACGCGCCCTGCCAACGCTCGTTGACCTGCTCGGGGAAGACGCGCATCACCGAGGACTGGTACTGGTCGCCGACGAAGAGCTGGTTCTTGAACGGACCGAACCGACCATCCGTCTCGTCCCACACGAACCCCGCGGGCGAACGTCCCATCTTGTCGTAGGGGAACTACACCGCGGGCAACCGGAAGTGCGGGATCGTCTTGGCCGCCACCGGCATCAAGACGCCGTTCGGCGGCTCGCTCGGAACCGCGAACTTCCACAGCGGATCCGCGCACGATGCGATCCCGGACGGGTGTCCATGGAAGTCCCCCGGGATGAGTTCGGAGAGTTTTCCGGCGCCGCACCACTCGCCTTGGTTGTCCGTGTAGAAGAGATCGCCCGCCGGACTCGCGTTGATCCCGCAGGGCGAGCGCAGACCCGCGCACATGGGCTGCATCTCGCCGCGCGGCGTGATGCGCAGTGCGAATCCGCGCCACGGCATGTGTCCGAACGGCTCGTCGCCGAACGCACGGTTCGTCGTCACCCAGAAGTTCCCGTCGCGGTCGAGGACGGGGCCGAACGCGTACTCGTGGTAGTTGACGCTGATCTTTCAGTCGTCACACACCGTCTCGAGCTCGTCCATCTGCAGATCGCCGTCGACGTCGCGCATCCGCGAGAGCTCGCCGCGCTGGAGGCAGTAGATGAAGCCGTCGTGCGGCAGCAGGCCGAGCGGCTCCTACAAGCCTTGGGCGAGCAGGTTGCACACCGGCTTCTTCCCGGTCTCACCGTAGGCGTTGTCGACGACGAACACTTCGCCGCGGCGTGTGCACACGAGCGGGCGGCTGTCCTCGAGCAGCGTGATGCCGCTGACCTCGAGAGCGATGCCCTCCGGCGCCGGGACGGGTTCGACGCGGTAGTAGGAGTCTTCGGTGGGACGCTCGGTCGACGCCGGCGTCTGGAAGACTGAAGCGAGCGACAAGAACAGTGCAATCACCACGCGACCTCCACTTCGACGTGAGCTGACCAAGCGCCGTCCGCTCCGCGCACGAACGCAACACGCTGAGGCAAGCTCAGAGCGTGTGAAGCACTCTCTCGCTCAACGCTGCCCAGCGACGCAGATGGTCTCTCTGAGCGTGTAGGCTCGGTTTCTTCACGCGCTCTCAGCTGCGGATCCGCGCGCAGGAAGAGATCGTCGACGGGGCGCGTGGCGCGGACGTCGAACGTCCGCACGAGGATCGTGCTCCCGGCTCGTGTCACGGACGAGCACGACTCGCGCACCAAGACGTCGTTCACGCGATACCGGAAAGTCGGTCTCCTGCGGGCGTCGTACAGCGTGCCCAGTCGGCGCGTGTCGGCGTCGCGTCCCATCGCGTTCGGCCAAGGCGCGGACGGGGATGGCAGGAACGCGAACGTGGGTCCTTGTACGAACGAGAGGAGGTCGTCACTCGGCGGCCACTCGAGGCCGCCCGCGCGACCGTTCCACGTGCCCTTGGCGTTGAAGAAGCGTCCGCGCCACGCGCACACGAGAGCGGAGTTCTCGAGATCGAACGCGTAGTGGACGAGGTCTTGGTTCCCGACGAGTTGAACGCGCGCGCTCCATCCGCGCAGGAAAACGCCGCTCAGGATCGTGGTCGACTCAGGCAGGAGCTCGAACTCGGCGTCGGGGACGACGAGGCCGGGCGGCAAGGGCATCGAGCGTCCGAGCGACAGGTAGCTGCGCAGCGCGTCCACTTGCTGCTTGGGATCGCCGCCGAGGATCGTGCGGTCGGCGCTGACGCCCTGCGAGTCGACGAAGGTCGGCATGCGCGAGTTCAGGCCCAGAGACTTGGGGTCGAGCAGGAGCTGCCGGATCCAGGCCGGCTTGATGCGCTCGCTCACGTGCGCCAGGTCGACGGCCGGGATGCCGAGTGATCGCACGCCGTTGAACGAGTGGCACTGCACGCATCCGAGGCTGCTTGCGCCCGCGAGCTTGCGGCCGTTCTCCGCGAGCTCGACCGCGAAGGGCTCTTCCGCGCCGCCAGCCTCGCCGCCGTCGACGTGCTCGAAGAGCGGCCCGAGGTCCGCGACGTTCCATGCGCCGAACAACGGCATCCGCGTCGCGAGGTAGGGGCGTTCGACAGCGCCCTCGACGAGGACGCGCGTCATCCAGTCGGCGTACAGCTTCTTGCCCACCGCATCGAGACGCGGCGGGAGTCGTCCCTCGTTCCCGAGGTCGACCTCGACGAGCGCCTGGAAGTACTCGCTCTCTACTTCGTTTTGGTCCGCCGACGCCGTCGCGTGCGTGGCACGCGAGACAGCTGAATCGTTCGAGTTTCGCCGCAAGAATGGCTGCTGGCGCGCGCGGACGAGAGAGCGCGTCGAGGGCACTCAACGTCGCGCGCAGAGTCGCGAGCTCGGACGCATCGAGCGCGAAGCGCACTGCGCCGGCACCGGGCGCGGACGCAAGACAGCCGCGATCCGATCGCGCCGCGAGTTCGGCCAAGGGCGGCGCCGCGGGCTCTACCGCCAAGACTCCCGGCAACGCATGACACGCAACACATCCAAGGTCGCCGAACCCGCGACGCCCACGCTCGATCGCGCTCGGATCGGCGCGGAACGGCGCTTACGCTGGATCGAAGATCACATCCCAGTGCGACAAGGCGTCGGACGGCAGGACCGCCTTGGCATCGGCCGGCGGCTTCCAGCTCACGGGCAGTTCTCGTTCGCCTCCGCCCTGGAACATGTCCACCCGCAAAGCGTGCAGACCGCTCTCGAGCCACACGCTGCCACTCTTTTCCCTTGCCGCGTGCGTGCCGTCGTTGTCGACGACGAGCTTGCCGTCCACGCTCAGGGTCGAGCCATCGTCCGAGCGCGTGAAGAACTCGTAGCGCCCAGTTTTCGGCGCGTCGATCAAGCCGCTCCATCGGAAGCCGAACTGCTCCTCGCGGTGCTCCGGAAGGCGCGACACGTCGTGGACGATCGTGCGAGAAACCGGCACGAGGCCGGCGAAGTCGCTCGCGGCGCTGTCGATCGATTCCTCGAAGTTTTCGCTGCGCAGACCGTGGCTTCGCGGGCCCACGTGCGCTCGGCCGCGCACGAGGTAAGCCGCGATCGCGCGCGCCTCCGCGGGCTCGAGTTTCATGGACGGCATGCGCCCAGCGGGCCGGGACGCTAGCGGATCGATCAGGAATTGCGCCAGCGAATCGAGGGTCATCGCATCCACGCCGGAAGCCATGTCCGCGCCGAGTACGGGCGCGAAGGTGGATCCTGGATCGAGGGCCCACGGCGGAACGGTGAGATCCTCGGCGCTCTCTTGCGGCGTGTGACACGCGACGCGACCGACTCCATGAAAGAGCTTACGGCCGCGCTCGAGGAGCTCGATGTCGATCTCGGCCCGCGTCGCTCGGAGGGTCCACCGAGCGCCGCGAGGAACTGAGAGAGATCGTCGGCGACCTGCTGGCGCTCGTCGTGCGGAAGCCGCGCCAGGAGGTCGGGCATCGCAGTCGAGGCCTTCTCCGCGTGCGGCGCCAAGATCCAGCGGCGTAACGCATCCGGCGTCTTGCGCGCACCGATCGCGGCGAGGTTGGGTGCAGGCTCGGGTTCCAGACGCGCGCGCACCGCGTCGCTCGGTGCGTGACAGACCACGCACTGATGGCGATTCATGAGCGCTTCGCCGCGAGCCAGCGCGGCCTCGTCCAGCGCGGCCGGTGCGATATGGGGCGTCGATCCGGGTTCGGTCGAATGCGAACTCGAGCAGGCACCGACGGCCAACGAGAGAAGGCTGAACGTCACGCTCCAGGTAGACACG
>JAYTBY010000449.1:0-1608 GCA_043736755.1 Planctomycetota bacterium
GGGGTGGCCGCGAATGGGTCGGGGTCGTTCCTGGCACCGTACCCATGGCACCGCACCCACTCGCGCCGCTAGACTCTTCGCCCGCACGAGCGGCCCGTCGGCCGTCCGCGCCGATCTCGTCGCGCCGATCGTCGGCCCTCGAAATCGTCCACCCTGCCTCGGGATCCCTCTCCTTGGGCACGGGCCAGTGGATTCTACCGACGCCACGTTCGAGGAGAACGCACCGTGGCCCTGACGCCTGAGAAGAAGCTCGAGATCGCCCGCCAGTTCGCGACGAAGCCCGGTGACACCGGCAGTCCCGAAGTCCAAGTCGCGATGCTCAGCGAGAACATCCTGAGCCTGACCGAGCACCTGAAGATCCACCGCAAGGACTACACGTCCCGCCGTGGCTTGCTTGTGATGGTCGGCGCGCGCGCCAAGCATCTGAAGTACCTGCGCTCCAAGGATGCGGAGCGGTACCAGAAGTTGATCGATCGATTGGGACTGCGGCGCTAGCCGCAAGACCCCGCGCTTGCGCGGGGTCCACCAGAATTGGTTCCTCCCGCCGGCCGCCGTCCGACCGCAGCCCCACGAGCTCTGCAGCACGGGCTCCACAGCCCAGGCTCGACGGCGCCATCTCCGCCGCGTCCCCACGCGCGGCGCCCACGCACACCAACCCCAAATCCGCAACGACTGACAACCAGGACACGATTTCCAGCATGAAACCCACTCCCATCCGCGTCGAGGCCACCGTCGGAGGACACCGACTCGTCCTCGAAACCGGCCAAGTCGCGCGCCAAGCACACGGCGCCGTGATCTGCACGCTCGGCGACACGATGACGTTCGCCGCGATCGCCGTTGGACCCGCGAAGGACGAGCAGGACTTCTTCCCGCTCACCGTCGACTATCGCGAGAAGACCGAAGCCGCGGGCAAGATCCCGGGCGGATTCTTCAAGCGTGAAGGTCGTCCGACGACGAAAGAGATCCTCACGATGCGCCTCATCGACCGGTCCATCCGGCCGATGTTCCCCGAGGGCTACAAGAACGAAGTCCAGGTCATGAGCCACGCGCTGTCGTACGACGGCGTGATGAACGCCGACATCGGCGCGATGATCGCGAGCTTCGCCGCGGTGCGCATCTCGGGCGCGCCGTTCGACGCGACGCTCGGTGCCGTGCGCATCGGACATCTCGACGGTCAACTCGTCGCGTTCCCGCCGGACGATCGTCGTCGCGAGGAATCGCGGCTCGACCTCGTCGTCGCCGGGCACAAGGACGGCATCTGCATGGTCGAGGCGGGGGCCAAGGAGCTCACCGAGGCCGAGATGGTCGACGCGCTCGAGATGGCGCAGCGCGTGATCGCCGAAATCTGCGCCGCCATCGACGAACTGGCCGCGAAAGCCGGCAAGCCGGCGATGAAGTGGACGCCGCCCGCGAAGGACAAGGTGCTCGCGGACCTCGTGCACGGCTACGGGACGCAGCTCGACGCCGTCCTCTTCACGCCCGGCAAGCACGACCGCGCCGAAGCGATCGACAAGCTGCGCGCCGAGTGTGTCGAACGCGCCACGGCCGGCATCACGGACGACAAGCAGAAGGGGAATCGGACGAAGGCCGCGAAGGCTGAGTGGAGCG
>JAYTBY010000450.1:0-7977 GCA_043736755.1 Planctomycetota bacterium
CCAACCGGCTTCACGAGCCACGCGTGCACCGTCTCGCCGTTCCAACCGGCGAAAGTGAAGGGCTCGTAGTCGCCCATCTTCGCGGCGGCCACGCGCTCGACGTTGTGATTCGTCACGCGCTGAACGTCCTTGCCGTCCGGCGTGCAGGACCACAGTTCGGCTGGGCTCGACAGCGAGTCCTGCGCGAACACGATGCGTTCGCCCGTGGAGCGGCCGCTGCCATTCGATCCGGTCATCACGAGCTTCGTCACCGCGCCACTCGTGGACTCGACTGCGACGAGCGACTTGTGACCGAGGTCGTCGCACGACGAGAGGATCGATTGACCGTCGCGCGACCAAGCGATCTCGCCGAAGGAACGATCGAAGGCTTCGGTGAGCACCTTGGGCGCTCCCGTCGGCGGCCACGAGAAGATCGCGATGCGCTGCCGATCCGATTCGTAGCCCGCTCGTTCCATGCGCAGGTACGCCAGCGACTTCCCGTCCGGGGCGAACGCGGGCGCGCCATCGACCGCGCGATTGTCCGCAGTCAGCGACTTCGGTGCGGCCGATGCGTCGAACGGCACGTGCCACAAGTTCAGGTCGTTCGTCCACGCCTGCTCGGGTCCTGGTACCCGCGCCGTGAACACGACGTCCTTCCCATCGGGCGAAATGGCGATTTCCTCGGTGCCGCCGAACGGTTTCGTGGGCGCGTCGATCGGCATCCCGGCCATCAACGCGCGTGGTCCGTTCTTCGCATCCCAAGCGAAGAGGTGCGCGCGCTTCGCGTCCTCCCACGTGTCCCAGTGACGGTAGAGCAGGCTCTCGTACACGCGCGCCTTGCTCTTCGACTTGGCTTTCGCGGCGTCGTGTTCGACCGTGCCCGTGATCTCGCGCGCTCCGTCCGCATTCGGGACGACGTCGAGCACGAGGACGAGACGCTCGCCCCCTAAGACCGTCACGAACCCCTCGACATCGAGCGGCAGGTCGGTGACCTGGGTCGGCTCTCCGCCGTCGAGTCGCAGGCGCCACACTTGCGAGCTGCCGCTGCGCGTCGAGAGGAACACCACGGACTTCCCGTCGCTCGTCCATCGGCCGGCCGAGTCGTTGTCGACGTGCGACGTGAGCTGACGCGTCGCCGAGCCATCGACGGCTGTGAGCCACAGGTCGGTGCGACCGCGGTTCGCCTCGAGGTCCGTGTCGCGCAACGTGTACATCACCCACTTGCCGTCGGGCGACACCTCCGGATCCGAGACGCGTCGCATCGCGAGCATGTCGTGGATGGAGAACGGATGCGGATCGGCGGGAGCCGCCAGCGCGGCGAGGATCAGGGTCAGCATGAGTAGGCCTCTAGAGGTTCGGGGCGCGGAGGATAGCGCGCGTCACGCCGTCTCGTGGCCTCTCCTGCGACGACGCAGGACGAGGAACACGGGTAGTCCGAGGGCCACCAGGAGGAGCCCCCAGGCCGCAGCCTCGAGCCCGCACCCGTAGATCGTGAAGGCGACGAAGAGGAAGGCCAGAGCGCCTGGGATCCGGGTCCGCCCGAGGCCGAGCTTCCAATCCGCCGCGGCGGCGAAGAGGTGCGGCACGAGTGTGAGGAACAGCGCCAAATTCACGACGAATCCAAACGCGTCGAGGAACTCCTCGCGCAGCAGCAACAGCAGGGTCGCACTCGCGACCACAGCGCCGGCGACGAGCCCGAACGCCGGCGTGCGAAAGCGCGGATGGATGCGACCGAGTGGCGCGAAGAAGAGGCCGTCCTGTGCCGCGGCGACGGGAATACGGCCAGCCATGAGGATCCAACCGTTCAACGTCCCGAGGCAAGCGAGGATCGCGGTCACGACGACGACCAGCGCGAGTCCGGTTCCGCCGGTGCTCTCCGCGAGGAGCGCCAACGGCCGCGTCGAGCTCGCGATCGCGTCGTTCGAGAGCGCACCGGCGATTCCCAAGGCCATGGCGAGATAGACGACCGTGCCGATCGCGTACCCGAGGTAGGTCGCGCGCGCGATCGTCTTCCCGGGCTCGCGCACCTCCTCGGCCGGAACCGTGGCCGATTCGACGCCCGAATAGGCCCACACGATCAAGGCCATCCCGGCGGGCAGCGTGCCCAATCCTCGCGGCGCGAAGGGCTCGAGGTTCGCCGCGTCGAAGGCGAGCAGCCCGAGCAGCGCGACGAGTACGAGCGGCACGAGGCCGACGAACAGGATGCCGACCTGGAGTCGCACGCCGAAGCGAACCCCGAGGACGTTGACGAGCGCCAGGATCCACACGAGCAGGACGGCCAGCGCGAACTGGAGCGGCGCGTTGCCTTCGAGCGTCGGAAACAGATCGGGCGCGTATCCGACCGCACTCTGCACGATCGCTGCGTTGCCGATCGTCGCGCTGAGCCAATAGCACCACACGGTCGTGAACCCGGCCGCGTCGCCGAACGCCGCGCGAGCATAGGCATACGGTCCGCCCGTGCGCGGGAAGCGAGTACCGAGTCGAGCATAGACTCGTGCGACGAAGAGGTACCCGATCGCGGTGAGCACCCAAGCGACGATTCCGAGCGGACCGACGTCACGCGCGATCGACGCCGGCAGCGTGTAGATCGACGACCCGACCATGTTCACCACGACGAGTGCGGTCGCGCCGAGGAGCCCGACGTTCCGGACGAGCGCGGGTCCCGTGGGAGCAGAGGACGAGGCGACGCGCTCGAGCACGGGTTCGGTCATGGGCCGGTCGGAGGATACCGACGGTGTCAGCGCGCGCGACGAGCGAAGAGCCCGATGTCGTGTGCACTCGTGACGACGAGACTCGTCAGTGCTTCGAGGCGTTGTCCCTCCGACCGTCGGCCCGCGCGATACGTCGCGAACCGGAGGTCGTGGAGCCCGCGCGCGTCCAGCTCGTGGCGTTCAACCGTCTCGCCGCGCGCGACAAGGCTGAATTCCGCCTCGAATTCAGCCTGAACGCGCTCGAGTCCGGGCAGATCGCGCGCGTCCGCGAGAGCCGCTTCGCGCAGCTCGGCCAAGTCGCGCGCGCCCGGGACAGCGACGATCACCCGCCCGCCGGGCCGCAGAACGCGCGCGATCTCCGTCACGGGACGCCGCGCATCGATGCTCAGCACGAGATCGACGGAGGATGAGCGCACCGGGAGCACGCGATCGCAGTTCGCGACGCACCACGCGCCCGAGTCGTGACGCCGCGCCGCGAGTTCGACAGCGTGGACGCTGAGGTCCAATCCGAGCGTCGCGCACTCGAATCGCCGCCCGACGGCAGCCAGGTGTCGTCCCGTCCCGGCACCGAGATCGAGGACCACGCTCGCGCTCGAGAGTTCGGCCTCCGCGCAAAGGCGCGCGACCTCCGACTCGAGATCGGCGCCGAGCCCGCGTTCCTCGAGTGCGAGGCGCGCCTGCACGACCTCCTTCGCATCCCCCGCCGCGAGCGAGCGGCGATCCTGCGGCTGGAGCAGGTTGACGTAGCCCGCGCGCGCAACGTCGAAGGAATGCTCCGCGGCGCATCGCAGCGACCGCTCGACGCGCTCCAAAGAGAGACCGCAACCGCGCACGGAACACGCGAGGACATCCCAGGCTGCACGCATCGTCGAGAAGGAGGGTCGCGGTCCGAAGAGAGAGGAGCAAGGGGCATGGCGCACGAAGCGCGAATCCACCGCAGATTCCAAGCCTAAGTGCACGCAGGGCGGTCCAGCGGACCGCCCTGCGAACGCGAGTACGTGCCGCCGTGCAGCCCGCGCTCAGCCCATCTTGTGGAAGAGCCCTGAGAAGAACTGCGTCAGGCCCGAGCTGACCCCCGAGACGCCAGCTTCGATCAGGGTCGACGCGCCGATCAGGATGCCGGCGTAGACGACGCCGAGCGCCGTGTTGCCGCTCTTGAACTCGGCCTTCTCGTCGATGTCCTTGGTCCACTTGTCCATGACCTTGAACGTCCACGAGATCGCGAGGCCGGCGACAGCGAGCGCGACGATCAGGTTCACCGCGCCGCCGAGGACCGCCGAGAGCCCATTCTTGATGTCGAACACGACGAGGCTCTGGAGGCCCTTCGTCATGCCCGCGATGCCGCCCGACACGACGTTCGTGTAGGCGATGACCGCGCCCGCGGCGAGGAGACCGACGGCGACGTTCTTCTTCTTGATCTCGCCCCAGATGTCGAGGCCGTCGATCATCTTCGAGACGACCGCGATGCCGTTGTTCACGGCCAAGGTGAAGAGCGCCAGCGAGACGATCAGCTGGACGAGGCCGAGGAGGAGCGCCAAGGCTCCGGCGCCGATCCCGTCGCCCGAGGCGGAGGTCTCGGAGATGCCCAGGGGTTGGATCGTGAGAACTTGGAGGGGGATCAGTTGGATCATGGTCGGAGGGGTGAGTTCTGCGAAGAAGGCCGAAGGTGATAGCGGCGGCCCCGCGAACGCGCAAGGTCTGGCGACGCCTCGGTCCGACCGTGCGCTTGCAAGTTCCTTCACGAACGCGCGTTGAAGCTGGTGCTCACACAACTTCGGACGGACACGCCCGA
This sequence comes from Planctomycetota bacterium, assembly GCA_043736755.1. GTDB lineage: Bacteria > Planctomycetota > UBA1135 > UBA1135 > JAEUHZ01. The sequence goes on from JAYTBY010000450.1 coordinate 4,483, forward strand.
GCGGGCCGAAGCCCCCTGCGAGGAACGCCTCGGACTGTTCGCTGAGTGCAACGGAACGAGTGAAGTCGGGCCGGATCCACCGGTCGCGGATAGGCTCTGCGCCCCCCCCTGAACGCGTCACTCCGCATGCAAGACCACCGACTTCCCGGCTTCCTCGCCGCGCTTCTCTTCATCGTGCCCGGCTGCTCGGTCACGAGCACCACTGCCCCGCTAGCGTTCGACGATGGAGCACAGCGCGCAGCTCTCTCGGCGGCCGGCGCGAAGCCGCTCACCTTCGCATCTCAGTACGAGGTGAACTTCTCGGGGCTTCGCGCCGCGCCTGTGACATGGATCGACGCAGCAAGCTGGCTCACGACCGCGACGGACCCGGAGACGAAGAGGTCCACGCGGGTGCGTGTCGATGCCGTGAGTGGCGTGGTCACTCCCTACGCGCCTTCGAGCGCGCTCGAAGACGCGATCCGCGCGGTGCCGGGCGTCGAAGCCGCGGAGGCGAGCCGTCTCGCGACAACGATGGACGCCGTGCGCGACGCGCAGCGCGAGGCACAGATCGTCGAGCGCGCGAACGACGTGTGGATCGCGCGAGCGGGATCGGATCGCGCGCTGCAGATCACGACGACCGCGGACGTCGCCGAGGAAGTGGAGAGCTTCAGCCCCGACGGCACGCACGTCGCGTTCGTTGCTGGAAACGACTTGTGGGTCGCCGATGCCCGTCAGGGCGGAGTGAAACGGCTCACGAGCGACGGCTCGACGAACGTGCTGAACGGCGAGCTCGACTGGCTCTACCAGGAAGAGATCTACGGACGCGGCAACTTCCGCGGCTATTGGTGGAGCCCCGACAGCCGGAGCATCGCGTTCCTGCGCCTCGACCAGACGCACGTCCCGCCGTACACGATCGTCGACGACGGCACGTACGACGTGCGCGTCGAGACATCACCCTATCCGCGGGCCGGCGAGCCGAATCCGCTCGTCTCACTGCGCATCTTCGACATGTCGTCCGCCGCGACGAAGGACGTCGATCTCGCGCGGTGGAAAAGCGACGAACCGCTCGTCGTCAACGTGCATTGGAGCCCCGACGGACGCCTCTACTACCAAGTGCAAGATCGCGAACAGCGCTGGCTCGAACTCCGCGCGTGCGCGGCCGACGCGAGCGGCGACGAACTCGTGTTGAAGGAAACCTCGACCGCCTGGGTCGACCGCGGCGAAACACTGCAATGGCTAGCCGACGGCACGTTCCTGTGGGCCAGCGAGCGCACCGGATGGCGTCACATCTATCGCTACCGCGGCTCGACGCTTGTCGGCGCCGTGACGAGTGGCGAGTGGGAAGTGCGCGATCTCCACGGCGTCGACGAGAAGAACGGGCTCGTCTACTTCAGCGGCACCGAGCGGTCGCACATCGGCAGCGACGTGTACGTCGTGAAGCTCGACGGTTCGGGCCTGCGGCGGCTGACAGAACGACCGGGAACGCACGCGGCCAACTTCAACACGGACTTCTCGCTGTTCGAGGACACGTGGAGCGACATCGGCACGCCGCCGCAAAAGCGCCTGCACAAGGCTGGCGACGGCAGCGAGCTCCGCGTGATCGAAGCGAACCCGGTCACGGCTCTCGCCGAGTACGGATTCCAACGACCGGAGCTGCTGACGGTCCGCACGCGCGACGGATTCCCGATGGAAGCGCTGCGCATCCTTCCGCCGGGATACGAACCGGGTCGTCGCTATCCCGTCATGGTGTTCGGCTATTGGGGCCCGCACTCGCAGACGGTGCGCAACGCGTGGAGCGGCCGCGACGGCCCGTTCCAACAACTGCTGGCGCAGCGCGGCGTCGTCGTGTGGAGCTGCGACGGGCGCACGTCGAGCGGCAAAGGCGCCGTGTCCGCGTGGCCGGCGTACCAGAAGCTCGGCCAGGTCGAGCTCGAGGACCTGCTCGACGGTGTGCAGTGGCTCGTCGACCAAGGCGTGGCGGACCCCGAGCGCATCGGCCTCACGGGCTGGAGCTATGGTGGGTTCATGACCAGCTTCGCGCTGGCGAAGAGCGACCGTTTTCGCCTGGGAATCGCCGGCGGATCCGTGACCGACTGGCGCAACTACGATTCGGTCTACACGGAGCGTTTCATGCGCACGCCGGCGAACAACCCAACGGGTTACGCCAACACGTCGGTCGTAGCTGCCGCGGCGAACCTCACCGGCCGATTGGTCCTCGCGCATGGTGCAAGCGACGACAACGTGCATCCGGGAAACACCATGCAGCTCGCGTTGGCACTGCAGAAGGCCCGAAAACCGTTCGACCTCATGCTGTACCCAAGCCAGCGGCACGGAGTCACCGAGACAAACCTTGCGCGGCATTGGCGCGCCGTGCAGCTCGAAGCGATCGATCTTTGGCTCCTCGGGCGCGTTCCGTAGTCATGGCACGAGCGAAGAAGAGTGGCGCGAAGCGAGTCGAGCTCAAGCCGGCCAACCCGTTCGACTTGATCCGTCTCTTGGCGCGCAGTCAAAGCGATCCACGCAAGGCGATCGCCGAGCTCGTCCAGAACTCGCTCGACGCGGGAGCCCGTCGGATCGAGATCAGTTGGGCGAACGAAGGCGGCGAGCGCACGCTGCGCATCCACGACGACGGTCGCGGCGTGTTCCCGGAGCTGTCACGCGAGGACGCGTTGCGCCGCATCGCGACGACGATCGGCCACTCGCACAAGCGCTCGCTCTCGATCGAGGAGCGCCGCCGCGAGATGGCGCTCGGGAAGTACGGCATCGGACTTCTCGGTTTCTGGAGCGTCGGGCGCGAGCTGGACATCCGCAGTCGCGTCGCCGGCTCGGAAACGCTCGTGCTGCGTCTCCAGGAAGACCGCCCCTCGGGCGAGATCGACAAAGTGCGCGCACGGCGCGTCGACGAAGGCGAGACCTCGACCGAGGTCGTCATACGCGGCGTGCACGAAGTCGCGGCGCGTCAGATCAAACCCGGACGCCTTCAGGCCTATCTCGCCGGTGAGCTGCGTGGACAACTCACAGGCCGCGACGACGTCGAGATCCACGTGTACGACCGCGTCGCGCGCGGCACGGCGCACAAGCACTTCGTCGTTCGACCGCCACGATTCCTCGGGCGACACCTGGCGGAATTCCGCACGCTCGCGGTCACCGGTTTCGAAGACGCGCGGCTCGAGCTGTACCTCGTTCCGCCGGAAGACGACCGACCTGGCGTCGTGCAACTCGCATGCGGCGGAACGACGGTGCTCGACGATCTCGCGAGCGCGACGCCGGACGGCGGACCGCGCGCGCCGTGGTCGAGCGGGCGGCTCGAAGGCCTCGTCGACTTCCCCGACCTCGAGGTGGCGCCCAGCACGCGGCGCGGTTTCGTGCCCAACGCGGCCGCGGCGGCGTTCCTAGACGCCTTGCCGCGCATCGAACTCGAACTCATCGCCGAGATATCCGCGGACGAAGCGCAACACGCCGCGCAGAAGTCGAAGAGCGTCGCGAGCGAGATACGCCGCGCGTTTCGACGCGTGG
>JAYTBY010000451.1:0-3636 GCA_043736755.1 Planctomycetota bacterium
CTTCGTGCCATCGACGACGAAGTCATCGCCATCGACGCGCGCGGTCGTGCGCAACGATCCGGCGTCGGAGCCCGCGTTGGGCTCGGTCAAGCAGTACGCACCGATGATTTCGCCCGTCGCGAGTCGCGGCAACCACGCGCGCTTCTGCGCTTCGGTCCCGAACTTCTGCAGCGGCGCACCGATCAAACTGTTGTGCACGGAGAGCGTCACGCCCGTCGACGCGCACCCGCGGTTGATTTCCTCGAGCACGACCGCGAGTGCTTGGTTTCCAAGACCCGCGCCGCCGTAGCTCTCTGGGATCGTGAGGCCCCACAGGCCGAGGTCACCCATCAACGTGAACACTTCGGGGTCGAGCGTCCCTTGCCGATCGTGCCTCGTCGCGCGCGGCATGAGCTCCGCTTCGGCGAACCCGCGCGCCATGTCGCGCACGAGCGTCAGTTCCTCGTCCAGTGAGAAGTCCATCGTTCGTCTCTTTTAGGGCTTGGTCGGAACTGCGTCGTAGTCGTAGAAGCCCTTGTCCGACTTCTTGCCGAGTCGTCCCGCCGCGACGTAGCGACGCAGCAGCGGACAGGGACGGTACTTGTCGTCACCGAGCCCTGAGTGCAACACCTCGAGGATGTCGAGGCACACGTCGAGCCCGATCAAGTCGGCCAGCGCGAGCGGTCCCATCGGGTGATTCATCCCGAGCTTCATGACCGTATCGATGCCTTCCTTCGTGGCGACGCCTTCCATGAGGCAGAAGACCGCCTCGTTGATCATCGGCATCAACACGCGGTTCGACACGAAGCCCGGATAGTCGCTGGCTTCTACCGGCGTTTTCTCGAGCGATTCGGTGCACGCGTGGATCGCGCGCATCGTCGCGTCACTCGTCTCCTGGCCGCGGATGATCTCGACGAGCTTCATCAGCGGCACCGGGTTCATGAAGTGCATGCCGATCACACGATCGGCGCGCTTCGTCGACGCGGCGATCTCCGTGATCGAGATCGAACTCGTGTTCGTCGCGAGAATCGTCGCGGGCGGGCACTGCGCGTCGAGCTGCGTGAAGACCTTGCGCTTGATGTCGATGCGCTCCGACACGGCCTCGACGGCGAGCGCGACATCGCGGACGTCCTCGAGCCGCGTGCTGGGCCGCACACGCGCGCGGATCGTCTTCGCGTCGGCTTCCGGCAGCGTCCCCTTCTTCACGAAGCGCGCGAGCGAACCCTCGATCGCAGCGACGCCCTTCTTCAAACCGTCTTCGTTGACGTCGACGAGCAGAACTTCCGCGCCGAACGACGCGAACGTCTGCGCGATGCCGTTGCCCATCGTGCCCGCGCCGACGACGGCCACGCGCTCGTACGTGCACTTGGCCATGATCAGACGCGCTCCACGGCGAGCGACACCGCGTTGCCGCCGCCGAGGCACAAGGACGCCATGCCGGTCTTCGCATCGCGCTGCTGCATCGCATGGAGCAGCGTCGTGAGGACGCGCGCGCCCGACGCGCCGATCGGGTGACCGAGCGCCACCGCGCCGCCGTTCACGTTGACGCGCTCGGGGTCGAGGTCGAGTACGCGCATGAGCGCGATCGCTGCGACCGAGAAGGCCTCGTTGATCTCGTGGAGGTCGAAATCACGCGGCTTCTTGCTCAATTTTGCCGCACATGCCCCGATCGACTTCTCCGGCGCCATCATGACCCACTCCGGCGCACAACCGCCGGCCGCGTAGCCCGTGATGCGCGCGAGCGGCTTCACGCCGTGCTTCTTGGCCGCGTCCGCGCTCATCACGACGATCGCCGAAGCGCCGTCGTTGATCGAGCTCGCGTTCGCTGCCGTCACGCTGCCGGCCGGATCGAACGCGGGCTTCAGCTTCGCGATGGAATCCGCCGTCGTGTCGCCGCGCACGTTCTCGTCCGTCGTGAAGAGCAGCGGATCGCCCTTCTTCTGCGGGATCTTCACCACGAAGCGCTCGGCGTCGAACTTGCCCGCCGTGTTCGCCGCACCGGCCTTCTGGTGACTCTTCGCCGCGAACTCGTCCTGCTCACGACGGCTGATCTCGTACTTCTTCGCGACGAGCTCGCCCGTCTGGCCCATGTGGAAGTCGTTGTAGATGTCCCACAACCCGTCCTGAATCATCGAGTCGATCAACTTGCCGTGGCCGAGCCGCACACCGGCGCGCGCTTCGGGCATCAAGTACGGCGCGTTCGTCATGCTCTCTTGTCCGCCGGCGACGACGATCTCGGCATCGCCCGCGCGGATCGCCTGCGCGGCGAGCATCACGGCCTTCAGACCCGAACCGCACACCTTGTTGATCGTGAAGGAGGGCACCGTGTTCGGCACCCCAGCGTGGATCGCCGCTTGGCGCGCCGGGTTCTGACCGAGGCCCGCGGCGAGCACGTTGCCGAAGATCACCTCGTCGACGAGCTCGGGCGCGATCTTCGCGCGCGTCAACGCCTCGCGGATCGCGAGCGCGCCGAGCTGCGGCGCCGTGAATCCGCTGAGCGCTCCTTGGAACTTGCCGATCGGGGTCCGGCAGGCTGCGGCGATGACGACGTCTCTCACGGTCGATGCTCCACGGTGGACTCTCGTAGCGCTTCCCTCGGGGCGCGCCGCGGTGGCGTACCCGGAGTGAAGAGGGCGAACAGTCTAGGTTCCGAGGGCGCATCGGCCTAGGCGCGGCACCGTAGGAAGTTGGATCGGCGACCGTCCGGTCGACTCCTGGAGCGCGTCGCGCGGTTTCCGGGCGCTCGTCGGGCGCTACAACATCCTCGATGTCGCGCCGAACGACCCTCGCTGTCCTGATCGTCGTCGTCCTCCTGGCCGCGGTCGGCCTCGTCGTGTGGAAGCCCGACTCGGTCGCCTCGGGATCCGCGGAGCCGGTGTCGGTCGAGCCGACTTCGAACCGTGTCGACGCAGTGGTCGATGCACTCGCGGAGGATCGCGAAGCGCGCTCAGTCGCTCCCAAAGCCGTCGCGGTTCCGACTGCAAGCGCGCCCGACACTCCGGAACCGAGCGCCTTCGTTGCGGAGCGACCCGACCTCGAAGCGAAGACGCCGCTCGAGATCGTCGTGGTCGATCGGGACGGGCAACCTGTGTTCGACGCCGCGATCCGCCTCGACGGCATGCGTTCCGCGAGCATTCCCGGGTCGTGGTACGGCTTCCGCGGCGAGCCTGCCGTCGCGCGCACCGATCCGCGCGGCCGCGCGAAGCTGGACGTGTGGGACTGGGTCGACATCGACGGTCGAACGACTTCGGTCGACGTGTCCGTGACGCATCCCGAGTTCGTTCCGTTCGGCGAGGACGCGTTCCGGGTCGGATCGGGTGAGCACACGATCGTGTTGCAGCGCGGAGCCGCCGTCTCCGTGCGTGCTTGGCACGGATCGCCGAACGACATCGTCGAGGACATCGTGATCGAGCTCGAGCGCGAAACGGTTCTCCCAGCGAACGCCTGGACGCGCGAGTCCGACGGCCGCATGGTCACGACGCGCATCGCTGCAGGCCACCACGTGCTGCGCGTGACGAGCGCACTGGCGAATCCCGGCGCGGGTTCGCTCCACAGCAGGATCGAGTCCTTCGACGTGGGTCCGAACGAGCGCGTGGACTTGTCCGTCGAACTCCATGCGGCGCTGGAATGGACTGGAAACCTCGACGATTCCGTGCC
>JAYTBY010000452.1:0-1607 GCA_043736755.1 Planctomycetota bacterium
CGCGAACTGGTTCGCGAGCCCCGTGCCGTCGAGGTTCATGACCTCGAGCTTCGGGTCGTTGAACTTGTACTCGGTGAAGATGACTTGGGTCTGCGCCGCGGCAGGAAGCGACGCGACCGTCGTCGCGAGGAGAGTGAGCAGAGCGCGCATCAGATTAGTCTCGTCGTCCGAGGGGTTTTGGTCGTCCGGATGGACGATGGGTTTCGAGCGTACCCGCAGAGCTCGCCGACGGGGACTCTTCGACGAATTGCACGCCGATGGAAACTCCCTGACGAATGGTACGACCGGTCCGAGTGGCCTGTGGCCCGCTCGACCGGACGCCGAATCCGCGCGCGATCAGGTCTGCCCGGTCCAGTCGTCCTTCGCCGAATTCTTCCACGCGGCGCGGATGGACTCCGCCATCTCCTTCGAGAGCGGTCCGGCCTTCAGAAGCTCCGCGTTCTGCTTCCACCGCTCCGGCTTCGTCGTACCGACTATCAGGACGTGAACGCCCGGCTGCATCGCCGTGAAGCGCATCGCGATCCCCGCGGCACCGTCGGGTGTCTGCGCGCTGCGCGTTTCGCCCGCAGCGAACGCGTACTTCAGCTCCTGCAGCCGCTTCCAGTACTGGACGTGGTAGCCGTTCTTGGGCTCGTCGTCGTAGCGCCACGCCGCATTCGCGATCGGACGTTTCGCGATGACACCCATCTGTTTCGCGACCGCGAGCGGCAGCGTCAGCTCGATGCACTCCTGATCGCAGATGTTCACCGACGTCTGCAGCGCATCGAAGCGTCCACACTCGACGGCGAAGCGCGCGGCCTTCGAATCACCGCTGTAACCGATGTAGCGCGTCTTGCCTTCCTTCTTGGCCTGTTCGAGCGCTTCGATGCACTCACCCTTCTCCAGGACGTCGAGTGAGCACGAATGGAGCTGCACGAGATCGACGGCGTCCGTCTTCAAGCGCTTCAGGCTGCGCTCGAGGGAGTTCATCACGCCGGCCTTCGACCACTCGGCGCCCTTGCCCGTGACGTCGGTCGCGTGACCGCACTTCGTGAACAGGAAGTAGTCCTTGCGACGATGTCCGATCGCCGTGCCGATCTGCGTTTCGGAGTCGAGGTAGCACTCGGCCGTGTCGACGACGTTCAGCCCGGAGTCGAGCGCCGAGTTGAGCAGCTTGTCGACTGTGGCCTGCTCGATCTTCTCGTACCCGATCTCTGCGCCGCCGAAGCCGAGCACGGTGACCATCATGTCCGTCTTGCCGAAGCGGCGACGCTCGAGTCCGCTCGCTGCCGGCGCCTTCGCGTCCTCGGCACGGAGCGACCCGGTGAACTGCGGCATCGACAAAGCCGCCGTGGTGAACGCGGAGACGCGCAAGAAATCGCGACGCGACGAATCGTGCCTGTTCATGATCGATCCTCCTGACCCGATGAACTCGGGGTCGAGCGACCACGAGCGCGGTGATCAGCGTCCACTCTCCGGTTCCGGAGCGCCAGCCTGCGCCAGCCTGCGCCAGCCTGCGCCAGCGACCGACGGCGACCGACGGCGACCGACGGCGACCGACGGCGACCGACGGCGACCGACGGCGACCGACGGCGCGGTAGTACGGAGCCAGAGCACTTTTCCCACCT
>JAYTBY010000453.1:0-1607 GCA_043736755.1 Planctomycetota bacterium
ACGCAGCGACAAGCGGTGCTCGCGGACCGCCTCGCGCTTGCGTGCGTCGGTGCGGCCGGAGCCGGCGTCGGCCTCGTTCTGCAGCGCTTCATCGTGCTCGAGTCGCTGCAGTTCGAGCGCGACCTCTCGATCCTCTGTGCGATCGCCGCACTCGGAGCACTGTTACTCGGTGCCGCGCACTTGCGCCGCGGCGATGCGCGTCGCTCGGCCTTCGCCGCCGTGGTCGGCTACTTCGGGCCCGCAGTACTCGCGGTCTGGAGCCCAGACCTCTTGCGCGGGACGTTCGTGCCCGTGCACGGACTCGCCATCGGCGCGGCGCTGGTCCTCGCGATCGGCGCGCTCGCGGCCGCCACGGGTGCACGCTCGGGAGCGTCGTTCCTACTGGCCGCGATCGTGACCTTCCTGACGCAAGCCGCGCACGTCGTCGATGCGGATGCGGTCGCAGCGTCCACTCACTGGGCCGTGATGGTCGGGCTGCTCGCCGCTACCACCGTGCTCTTCGCCGTGTGGCCGATCGCGACGCGCGCCAACTGGAAGAACAGCGCGCTCGCTTGGTGCACGGCGGCACTCCAACTGGTCGTGTGGGTTCTGCCCATCGGCGCGCTCTGCGAAGCGCGGTTCGCGAGCTCGCTCGACTTCGTCACGCCGCTCGCTTTCGCGATCCTGGCCGGTGTCCTGACGAGGTTCGCGTGGCAAGCCGCGGACGAGAGCGAGGACGAGCCGCGCCGAGTCCAGCGCAGTGCGCGCATCGCTGTCACCATGACAGCGCTCCTCTTCGCGAGCTCGGTTGTGCCGATCCAAGTGAACCGCGAACCTGTCGCGATCACGCTGGCAATCTTCGGCGCGGCGCTGGCTGCGTTCTGGTCGCGCATGGACAGTCGCGTCGTGAAGTGGACGGCTGCTCTCGCTGTCGTGGGCGCGGCCCTACGGATCGTCGGGCGCGACGAGACTTGGTCGTTCCTTGTCCCGTCGCGCGCGATCCTGAACGAGCACGCGTGGATCTTCCTGCTTCCGGCCGCGTGCGCCGTCCTCGCTACGCTGCGCTTGCGTGCGCAAGAAACGAAGCGAGCGCGCGGCTTCGAACTCCAGTTCGGCAACGACCGCAATGCTGTCGTCGCCGGCATCGCGGGGCTCGCTGCCGTCCTCCTGGTGTTCGCCTGGATCAACGTGGAGATCGCCGGGCTCTACGCGATCGGCGAACGCGGTGGACTGCACGAACCGCACGAGCGTGGCCGCGCGTTGGCCACGTCGATCGCTTGGGCCATCTACGCACTCACACTGCTCGCTCTGGGCGTCGCGCGCACTTCGAGCGGCCCACGCTGGGCCAGCTTGATCCTGTTCCTCACCACGATCGCGAAGGTGTTCCTGTTCGACCTGGGACACCTCGAGGGACTTCAGCGCGCCGCGTCCATGCTGGGTCTCGCGCTCTCGCTGATCGTCGTCAGCCTCGTCTACCAGCGCTTCGTCTTCCGGCGCGTGAAGGGCGCGCCCGAAACGGAGGCGAACGCCGACGGCCCCGTGTGACCAACCGGAAGCGGAGCCGGCCGCGGACCGCGGTACGGTGCCGTCGATACGAGCGGAACGGTGCCAGGGACGACCCCGACACA
>JAYTBY010000454.1:0-1606 GCA_043736755.1 Planctomycetota bacterium
AGAATGGCTGAACATCGGCGAGTTCCCGCGGCTCCACCCGGGCGGTTCGGCGCTTGCGCCGGACGGGCCGACGCCTCAATCTGCGCGCCGAGGCCGTGAACCCCTTGGGGATTACGGCCTCTCAAGACCTCGTTGCGTCGCTCCGCGGCGCGAGAGTCCGTGAGTTCTTCACGGGCTCTGAGTCCGCATCGGAAGGAGCCCCCGCTTGGAATCCCGTCTGGAACTCGCCTCCGCCGTCTCGCGCCTCGGAACCGAGACCGCGTTCGAAGTCGTCAACCGCGTCGGTGCCTTGGAAGCGAAGGGCGAGAAGGTCCTGAAGCTCCACATCGGCGCGCCCGACTTCCGCACGCCCGAGCATGTGGTCGAGGCCGGGCGCAAGGCGCTCGCCGACGGATTCCACGGGTACACGCCCGCAAAAGGGTTGCCGCAAGTCCGGGAGGTCGTCGCCGACTACTGCGGACGCTTCCACGGCGGACAGGTCCACCCCGATCAAGTGATCATCGTGCCCGGCGGGAAGCCGACGCTGTTCTACGCGGTGCTCCTGTTCGGTGAACCCGGCGCGGAGATCATCTATCCGAACCCGGGGTTCCCGATCTACGAATCGGCCATCCGCTGGACCGGCGCGACGCCGGTGCCGCTCGAACTCCGTGAAGAGAGCGGCTTCGCCTTCAGCGCCGCGGATCTCCTCGCGAAGATCACGCCGCGGACGCGCCTCGTGATCCTGAACTCGCCCGCGAACCCGACGGGTGGAGTCACTCACAAGTCCGAGATGGATGCGTTCGTGAAGGGGCTCGAGAAGCACCCGCACGTGGCCGTGCTCTCCGATGAGATCTACTCGCGACTTCTCTACGACGGCGAGCAGCACGTGAGCATCCTCTCGTACCCCGAGATCGCGGATCGCGCGATCCTCCTCGACGGTTGGAGCAAGACCTACGCGATGACCGGTTGGCGCATGGGGTTCGGTGTGTGGCCGAAGTCGCTCGTCGACCACGCCGAGCGCCTGCAGATCAACTGCAATTCGTGCACGAACGCCGCGGCTCAGATCGCCGGCATGGAAGCGTTGCGCGGCCCGCAGGAGTGCGTCGATCGGATGCGTGCCTCGTTCGACACCCGGCGCAAGGTGATCGTGAAGGAACTGAATTCGATCCCGGGTTTCCGTTGCGGCATGCCCAAGGGTGCCTTCTACGCGTTCGCGAATACGTCGGGCACGGGCATCGCTTCGCGCGAGCTGGAGCGTCGACTCCTGCAAGAGGCGCGCGTGTCGTGTCTCTCGGGCACGAGTTTCGGCGCGCTGGGCGAAGGCTTCCTGCGGTTCAGCTATGCCAGCAGTGAGGAGACCATCCGCGAGGCGTGCCAACGCGTGCGCGAGATGCTCTCGAAGCCAGTGCCTCAGAGTCGCTGACGAATCAGTCCTCCAAGTAGCGCAGCGCCCGGATCCCGAGTTGGATCCGAGCGCTGCAGCACTTCGAGCGGCATCAGCACGCGGCCGGCTCGCGCGCGACCGGCTCGCGCGCGACCGGCTCGCGCGCGACGAGCAGGCGGATTGCGGACGAAGCGGTCTGAACGGATCCGCCCGAACCGTCAGTGCTCGTTCGAGCCGCGCCGG
>JAYTBY010000455.1:0-1604 GCA_043736755.1 Planctomycetota bacterium
ATCGCGATCGACGCGCCTCCGGAACCGTGCCCGTGAGAGGTGCTCGCCCTCCGGCACGCGGGGTCGGCCTTCGGGCCGGCCTCTTTCGCTATCCTGGACGGTTGATCGGGGCCCTTCCGGAATCCACCGGAGCACCCCGTCGCTGCCGAGGAAGTCATGGCGATCAGCACCATTCCCGAGATCCTGGCCGAGCTCGCCGCAGGCCGCATGATCGTCCTGGTCGACGATCCTAGCCGCGAGAACGAGGGTGATCTCGCGATGCTGGCCGAGCACGTCACGCCGGAGGCGATCAATTTCATGGCGCGTGAAGGACGCGGATTGATCTGCCTGCCCCTCTCGACGGAGCTCTGCGACGTCCTCGATCTCGCTCCGCAAGCTGCCGCGAACACGAACAAGATGGGCACGGGTTTCACGGTCTCGATCGAGGCCGCGCAGGGCGTCACCACCGGAATCAGCGCCAAGGACCGCGCGCACACGATTCGCGTAGCGACTGCACCGCATGCCAAGGCGGAGGACCTCGCCCGTCCCGGCCACGTGTTCCCGCTGCGCGCGCGCGAGGGCGGTACGCTCGTTCGCGGCGGTCAGACCGAGGGCATCGTCGACCTCGCGCGGCTCGCCGGAGCACGGCCCGCGGGCGTGATCTGCGAGATCATGAACGAGGACGGGACGATGGCGCGCATGCCCGATCTCGAGCTGTTCGCTACGCGGCACAGCCTGAAGATCTGCACGATCGAGTCGATCATCGCTTGGCGCCGTCGGAACGAACGACTCATCGAGCCGATGGAAATGGACGTGCCCCTCCCGACGCGATTCGGCACGTTTCAGGCGCATTTGTTCCGTTCGAAGGTCGATGGCAAAGAACACGTAGCACTCTCGAAGGGCCTCGAGGGTCCAAGCCTCGATGGCCCGCGCCGCGCGATCAACGACATCGTCACCGTGCGCGTGCATAGCGAGTGCTTGACCGGTGACGTGTTCCACTCGCTGCGTTGCGACTGCGGTTCCCAACTCGACAAGGCGCTCGAAGCGCTGGGTCGCGCGGACTGTGGCGTCCTCGTCTACATGCGTCAGGAAGGTCGCGGGATCGGGCTCGAGAACAAGCTCAAGGCGTATCGCCTCCAGGATCAGGGTCTCGACACGGTCGAAGCCAACGAGAAGCTCGGGTTCGCGGCTGATCTACGTGAGTACGGCCTGGGCGCGCAGATCCTGCAGTACCTCGGCGTGCGCAGGATGAGGCTGCTCACGAACAACCCGAAGAAGATCGCCGGTCTGCACGGCTACGGCCTCGAGGTCGTCGACCAGGTGCCGCTGACGACGGAAGCACACGCGGGGAACGCCAAGTACCTGCGAACGAAGCGCGACAAGCTCGGACACATCCTGCCGCGCGACGAATGAGCGCGTAGTGCGCTCCATCGAGAGTGTGCGCGTCCGTTTTGTCGTCGTCGCAGAGGGCCACAACGCGAGCTGCGGCCCCGTGCCGGACCGGCACTCGCATGACGGGGGCGCGGGCTCCTCGTCGCGTCGAGAACTCCGGCGCGGTCCAGGCTCGACCATCGGGCCGGGATGCTGAACGGCTCTCGTAGTTCTGACTTCAGCGCGGACGCCCA
>JAYTBY010000456.1:0-3625 GCA_043736755.1 Planctomycetota bacterium
CCCGGTTCAGTGGACACGGGGTTTAGTAACAGCGGCAGTAGGCGGCGATGCCGCAGAATCGTCAATGGGGAAGGGGTTTGGGGAAGGGTCCGCCCTTCCACATCCCTGCGGGGGAGCCGCGCGCAGTCAACGAGGGGCAGATCTTCCGATTCCTGTCGAAGCCGTGCCAACCCGACACGCTCACCGCCGTGTTGCGTGCGGCCCTCGAACAACATCGGGCACAGAGGCTCGAACAGGACCTGCTCGAGCGCACGCTGAATGGCGCCATCCGAGTCCTGACGGACATCGTCGCAGCGATGGATCCAGCCGCGTTCGAGCGCGCGACCGAGCTGCGTTCCGCGGTCGGACGCGCGGGCGCCTCACTCAAGCTGGATGCCGTCTGGCGCGTCGAGTTGGCCGCGATGGTGATCGACCTGGGCGTCGTCACCTTGCCACCGGACGTCGCGAAGCGCCTCCTTCGGGCCGAAGTCCTCACGCCGCAGGAACGCGCGCTCACGAATTCGATTCCACAAATCAGCGCGCGACTCTTGGCACATATCCCGCGTCTCGAAGAGGTCGCGAAGATCCTCGAGAGCCTCGTCGTACCGGCGGCCGCCACGGACTCGCTCGATGTGGCACTTCTACGAGCTGGAAACGACTACGTCCGTTCGCGCGGCGATCGCGTCGGTCCTGCGGCCGCACTGACCGCGTTGCGTGCGGCCAGGCCAGCGCACAACGCACGCGTTCTCGACGCGCTAGCCGAGGCTGTCGTACTCCCCGACTCCGAGGTAGCGACTTCGGCCGTGCTCCATCTGTCACTCGCCGAACTGCGGCCATCCTTGGTGTTGGCCGCTTCGATCGAGATGTCCGACGGTCGTCCGCTGCTCGCCGCGGGCGCAACGCTGAACGCGGTCACGCTCGAACGCGTTCGCAACCACGCCAAGCTCAACGGCGTCCGCGAGCCCATCCATGTCTACGACCCACGACCAAGTGCCGGGCGCACGCCGAACACGACGTTGACATCATGAAGAAGTCCAGGATCCTGCTGGTGGACGACGAGCCCGCGCTCCTCGACGGGCTGCGACGAAGCTTGCGGCGCGAGCCGTTCGACATCTTTCAAGCATCGTGCGGCGAGGAAGCCGTCGCCACACTGACGAGTCTCGATGTGGACGCGGTCGTCTCGGACCAGGACATGCCCGGCATGCCGGGGACCGAACTCCTGAGTTGGATCCGAGAGCACCGCTCGGACACCGTGCGCGTGCTGCTCACGGGCCGGGCGACCCTCGACGTCGCGTTGGACTGCGTGAACAAGGGCGAGGTCTATCGCTTCCTGACGAAGCCATGTCTGCCAGCCGACTTGATCGCGACGTTGCACAGCGGGATCGCGCACCGCGAGCTGCTGCGGGAGGCACGCCGACTGCTCGAGCATTCTCGTCGACAGCACACGCGCTTGGCCGATCTCGAAAAGCGCTTTCCAGGCATCACGGCTCCAAGTTGTACCGAGGACGGCAGTCACTTGCTCGAGGAGGGGTCTGATGACTTGGAGACGGTGCTCGCCGAGATCTCGCGGCTCGTCGGCGAGTGACGCACGAGGCGGAAGCGTCATGAATCACGACCCGGTCGCGAGCGGGAACCACCTTCCCCACGCCGCGTGCAGCAATCGAGAGTGTCCGGGCGACGTGCCCCTGAGCCCGGCACGTGCCCGGTGATGAGTGGCGAGCAGGGTCGCGGCACGCACTAGGATGAGAGTCGTGATCTCGTCCATCGCAATGCTCGCCGCGCTCCTCGCGCTCTCCGATCCGCCGCGGCTAGAGATCGGCTCGCTGGCGCCCCGCTTCACCTTCACCGACACGCGCTGGCTCGAGCGCGAGCTCGCGGATTTCGGACCGCGCGCGGCCACCGTCGTCGTGTTCACTTCGCTCGATTGCCCGGTCGCGAACCGCGTGATGCCGCGCATCGGCCAGCTCGAGCGCGAGTACCGAGCGCGCGGAGTCCAGTTCCTCGCCATCGATGTCGGCGCGGACGACGCGCTCGTCGAAGTCGCGGCGCGCGCGGTGACTCACGGCCTCGAGTTCCCGGTCGCACGGGACTTCTCGAGTGCTGCCCTGCGTGCGCTCGCGCCGGAGCGCACGCCGGAGATCCTCGTTCTCGATCGCAAGCGAATCGTGCGGTATCGCGGGCGATTCGATGCGAGTGAGCGGGTTGCCGGAACGACACCGGCGCGTGAAGGCGAAACTCTGCGTGCCGACCTGCGCGAAGCGCTCGAGGACGTGCTCGCGGGCCGCGAAGTACGCGTCGCGACGACGATCGTCGACGGTTGCCGCATCACACCCCAGACGGACGAAGCACCCGGCCCGGACCCGCCGACATGGGCCGAAGACGTTGCGTCGGTCGTGCACAGTCACTGCGGCGCGTGTCACGTAGCCGGCGGTTCCGCGCCGTTCGCGCTCGGCACCTACGCCGAAACGCGCTCGCACGCCGCGATGATCGCCGAGGTCGTCGAGCAGCGGCGCATGCCGCCGTGGTTCGCGAGTCGCGAGCACGGCACGTTCGCGAATGCGCGCGGACTCGACGATTCCGAGCGCGCGACGATCCTGCGTTGGGTCGCGGCGGGAACACCAGAGGGCGATCCCGCTCGCGCTCCAGCGCCGCTCGCACCGCGCTCGTCCGGATGGCGCATCGGCGAGCCCGATCTGGTGCTCGCGGCTCCGAAGGACGACGAGATCCCGGCCACCGGCCGCGTCCCCTATCGCTACGTGATCCTGCCGCACATCTTCGTGCGCGACACGTGGGTCGCAGCGGTCGAGATCGCGCCTTCGAATCCGCGCGTCGTGCATCACGCCAACCTCGCCTATTGGAAGATCGGCAGCGACTGGAAGAGCTCGAGCTTCGTCACCGGTCACGTTCCCGGCGGCGATCCGATGCTGCTCGATGCGGGCGTCGCGTTGCTGATTCCTGCTGGATCTGTCCTCGGTCTTCAAGTCCACTACGTCGCGACGGGGACTGTCGAGCGCGATCGGATCTCCGTGGGCTTGCGTTTTCCGCGCGAGATCGTGCAGCAGAGCTTGCGGCACCACCAGATCGCCGACACGCGTTTCGAGATCCCGGCCGAGGCTCCCGCGCATCTCGTGAAGGCTTCACGGAAGTTCGAGGCGGACTCCGTCGGCATCGGCATGTTCGTGCACATGCACTTGCGCGGCCGCGACATGCAGTTCACCGCGCGCTATCCGGATGCACGCGAGGAGACGCTGCTCCTCGTGCCGAACTACAGCTTCGATTGGCAGACGGCGTACGTGTGGCCGCGCGGAATGCAGCAGTTCCCGGCCGGCACGCGCGTCGAGTGCCGCGCGCACTTCGACAACTCGCGCTTCAATCCGTTCAACCCGGATCCGACGCGCGCAGTGCGCTTCGGGCAGGAGACGACGGACGAGATGATGTACGGGTTCCTGTTCTACGTGCACCAAGGCGAGCGACTCGGTCTGCGTATCGATCCGCGGGACGGACGTGTGCTCGCCGCGGACGGAAGATGAAGACGGACGGCGCGTGTGCGCGGCGATCAAGCCTCTGAGACACCGAGCACTTCGACCTGAGCGCTCGCCTCGGCATGCGTGCGCAGCAGCGCTCGCCCTGCCGCGTGGTGTCCGGA
>JAYTBY010000457.1:0-7952 GCA_043736755.1 Planctomycetota bacterium
CTCGCACGGCTGCTGGAGCGCATCGCCAGGCGGCCCTACCGACGACGACCGGGGAGATCATGCCCGAGAGTGTCACTCAAGCCCACGCCGCGCTGGGGCGCCAAGGGACGAATCGGAGCCTAATGGCATTGGCCCAGGAGGGGGCGTAGTGTCTTTTGATCTCGTTGCGCTTAGCGGAAGCTTTTATCGCCGTTGTGATTCGGTTCGAGCAGACTATGCCGCTATCAACAGGGCGAGGAGGGATGCAACATATGACGGCTTTCAATGCCCAATAAACTGTACTCCTCCGTTCTTTGGACACTGCCTTAAACGGATGCTTGATGCGCCTGAAGCTTCAACTCCGGCGTGTACGTTTGTTTCCAGATGGTGGGGATGCGAGGTAACGTGTGTTCCGAGGTCACAAGACATAGTGATAGCGTGTCTTTGCATTGGAATAATCGGTGATCCTCCTCCTCCTCCTCCTCCCCCGGAGCCCTTCCCTTAGTTCGTGTCCAACAGTGTTACTACAGTTGCACGACGCAGTCGAGTGAAAATGAGGTCCTTAAACTGTCGCCAGGCTATCGTTCTCTTGCTGATGGCTTTGGCCTACGCGAGCTGCGCACGCTCGGCCCCAAGTGCCGTAGAGGTGGTTCTTAGGAATAGTGCAGGAGTCGTGCTTGCCCGCCAAGAGGTTGCAATTGTCTACGCGGAGCCCGGAGCGGACATATTTGGAGAACGTGCCATTGACCTGCGCGTCCATGAGACAAGCGTTGGTAGACTGCAATCGCTAATGGCAACCTATCCACATTCGATTCTGGAAGTGTATCAACCTGGAACCACCGTAGTCTTGTTAAGTGCACCACTTGGTCCTCATGTAGGTGCGACCTTTTGTGAAAGCTGGCCTTACCTGCAGTTCACGGCGCCGAGTAACGGTACCGATCACCCCAATGATCAAGGCTTAGAGCAAATGCACAGACTCTGCCAACTCATCATGAGCAACTAGATTTAGGCATCATCCTTCTGCGCCTCGTGTGTTTCAACGGGATGCATCGTGTGCGTTCGCCGCCTTCGTAAAATGTCGGCGTCCGTGGGCGGCGTCTCCACGCTGTCGTTAGGTCCTGAAGTCTGTCGTGCATGGCCCCGAGAAGCGAGCAACTTGCAAGGCGCATTGGTGTGAAGTTCGATCGACGCGCCGCGACCGGCCTGAGCAGGCGCGCGTTCGCCACGCGCGAGGGCCTCTCCGCGAACACGCTCGCCCACTGAGAGTACACGCGGCTTGTGCGGGCCTACGCGGAGTTCGATGAGTTCGAGCCTTCTGGCTGGACGCTGCCAATTGCCCGGGTGCAATGGTGTTGGGTGTAATGTGGCTCGCGTCGCTTCGATTGCCTTTCACCTAGCCCCGCTCCATGCGTTGGGTCTTCAAACCCGCGCAAGCCGCACGCGGCCCTTGCCCAGCAACGCGTCGACGTCTTGCGCGAATCGCTCGGTGATCGCGACGCGGCAGTCTCCGCCGGCGCGCACGCGGCGCGTGCGACCGTCCTGGCCTTGCACTTGGAGGTAGAGGGGCGCGCGTCCCTTGTGGCCGTCGACGACGCGTCGCAAGTCGGGCAGCAAGTGCTCGTCCTCGGGCGCGACGTTCACGACGACGCCGCCTTGGAAGCGCCCGAGTGCTTCTTCGACCGTCCAGATCTCCTCGAGGAGCAGTGCCGGTTCCTCCGCGCCTTCCTCGAGCTTCACCTTGAGCACCACGACGCGTCCGTCCTCGAGCTTCGCGCGTTGTTCTTCGTACGTGCGCGGGAAGCAGGTGACCGCGACGTTGCCCGACAGATCCTCGAGGCGGAAGCGGCACATCTTGCGGCCGGCCATCGAGCCTGATTTCACGACGACTTCGGACTTCGCGAGGATCATGCCGGCGACGGTGAGTTCCGTACCGCCGGGAATGCCGTGCAGACCATCGATGGTGACGGACGAGAGCAGCGCGAGCAGACCAGCGCGTTCCTCGAGTGGGTGTCCCGAGAGGTAGAAGCCCAGGACTTCGAACTCGGCGCGCAGGATCTCGGCCTTCGTCATCGTGCCGACGCGCGCGGCCGTGACGGCGGTCTTCGTCGCCGTCGCACCATTCGCGGCGGACGGGGCGTCGCCGAAAAGGCTGCCTTGACCGGCGCGTCGATCCGCGGCGGCGCGCGTGCCCTCGGCCATCACGGCCTCGACCGACGCAAGCAACGCGCCGCGATCCTTGTCGAGCGCGTCGAAGCTGCCGGCTTTGATCATCGCTTCCCAACACACCTTGCCCGTCGCCTGCGGATCGACTTCGGAGCACAGCGCGTGCAGCGTGGGGGAGGTCTTCTTCTCGCGCAGCGCAGTGCGCGCTTCGATGACGGCCGAGATCGCCTTCTCGCCCGTGCCCTTGATCGCGCCGAATCCGTAGCGCAGCGCGGTGCCTTCGGGCTCGAACTCCCACACGGAACGCTCGATCGACGGCGGGCGCATCTCGACGCTGCTACGCCGCGCGTCGTCGACGAACTCCTTGACCTTCTTCGCGTTCGACATCTCGCACGAGAGGTTCGCCGCGAGGAACGCACCGCGGTGGTTCGCCTTCAAGAACGCGGTCTGGTACGTGAGCACCGCGTAGGCGGTCGAGTGCGACTTGTTGAAGCCGTAGCCGCCGAACTTGAGGATGTTGTCCCAGACCTCTTTCGCGATCGTTTCCGCGCAGCCGTTCGCTTTCGCGCCCGACACGAACTGCTCGGAGAACTTCTGCATGATCTCCGGCTTCTTCTTGCCCATCGCCTTGCGCAAGTTGTCGGCTTCGTTCAACGAGAAGCTCGACAGGGCGCTCGAGATCAACATGACCTGTTCCTGGTAGACGATGCACCCGTAGGTGTCGCGCAGGATCGCCTCCATCGAGGTGTGCGGGTACGCGATCTCTTCCTCGCCGTGCTTGCGGCGCGTGAACATCTCGACCATTCCCGATTCGAGCGGGCCCGGCCGATAGAGCGCGAGGATGGCGATCAAGTCCTCGAAGCAGTCGGGTTTGATGCGGCCGAGGAGCTTCTTCATGCCCTCGGATTCGAGTTGGAAGACGCCCAACGTGTCGCCCGAAGTGAGCAGCTTGTACGTGGCCGGATCGCCCGGCGGCAGTTCGTCGAGATCGGGCGCGATTCCGCCCTGTTTGCGCACGTTCGCGAGAGCTCGCTCGAGGATCGTCAGGGTCCTGAGCCCTAAGTAATCCATCTTGAGCAGGCCCAAGTCCTCGAGTTGCGGCGCGGACCACTGCGTGCAGATGTCGTCGCCGTTCTTCGCGAGCGGCACGTACTCGACGATGGGGCGGTCGGCGATCACGACGCCGGCGGCGTGCGTCGAGATGTGACGCGCGAGACCTTCGAGCGGCAGCGAGATCTTGAAGAGCTCCGCGAGCTGCGGCTTCTCGGCGATCAAGGCCTTGATGTCCGCGTCTTTCGCCAAGAACTCCTCGAGCGACGGCGCGTTCGGCCCCGCGGGGATCTTCTTCGCGACGCGATCGACTTCCGCGAGCGGCAGGTCGAGCGCGCGGCCGACGTCGCGGATCACGGTGCGCGACGCCATCGTCCCGAACGTGACGATCTGCGCGACGTGATCGGCGCCGTAGCGTCGACGCGTGTACTCGAGCACGCGCTCGCGACCTTCCATGCAGAAGTCGATGTCGATGTCGGGCATCGACACGCGCGAGCTGTTCAAGAAGCGCTCGAACAAGAGGTCGTACTTGAGCGGGTCGACCTTCGTGATGCCGAGCAAGTACGACACGATGGAACCGGCCGCGGATCCGCGGCCCGGGCCGACGGGGACGCCGTTCGCGCGCGACCAGCGCACGAGGTCCCACACGACCAGGAAGTACGAGACGAAGCCGAGTTCGCGAATGACGCTCTTCTCGTATTCGAGTCGCGTGCGCGGCGCTTCGTGGCCACCCGGGTAGATGCGCCCGAGCCCCTCCTCGAGCAGTCGATCGAAGATCTCGTCCGCCGTCTCCGGCGTGTCCGGCGTGAAGATCGGCAGGCGGTACTTGCCGAACTCGATCTCCAGGTTCACCTGCTCCGCGACGTCCATCGTCGCTGTGACGCAACCTGGGAGATCGCGGAAGTCGTGCGCCATCTCCGCGCGCGTCTTGAAGTAGAGGCTCTGCGTATCGAACCGGAAGCGCTTCGCGTCCGAGCGCTTGGCACCCGTGTGGATGCAGAGCAGCACGTCCTGCGCCTGACAGTCCTCGTGACGCAGGTAGTGGATGTCGTTCGTGCCGACGAGCGGGATGCCGGTCTGCTGGTGGATGCGGACGAGCGACTCGTTGACCTTCGTCTGCAAATCGATGCCGTTGCGCTGCAATTCGAGCCAGAAATGCTCGGGGCCGAACAGGTCGCGCCACGTGGCCGCGAGCTCCAACGCCTCGGGCTCGCGATCGGCGATGACGAGCTGCGACATCTCGCCCGCAAGGCAACCCGACAGACACGTGAGGCCGCGCGCGTGCTTCGCGAGCAGCTCGCGATCGACGCGCGGACGGAAGTGGTAGCCCTCGAGGTACGCGGCCGACGCGAGCTTCACGAGGTTCGCCCAACCCTCGGCGTCGCGAGCGAGCAGCGTCAGGTGGTTGTACCCGTTGCCCTTGGCCTTGCTGTGCGGCTCGAACCGCGAACGCCGCGCGACGTAGACCTCGCAACCGAGGATCGGCTTGATGCCGCCCTTCTTCGCGGTCTGGTACAGCTCGATCGAACCGAACAGGTTCCCGTGATCGGTCAACGCGATCGCCGACTGCTTGTCCTTCTGGCACGCCGTGATGAGGTCCGAAATCCGGTTCGCCCCGTCGAGGAGGCTGTACTCGGAGTGGACGTGGAGGTGGCAGAAATCGGGTTCGGACATCGGCGTGCAGCAGAGCTCTCGACGGGCAGACTACAGCGCGCGTGTGCGCCGCGGAACGTTCACGAAGATGCAGGAATTCGAGCGCTGCGCGCAGATCCGCGTCGCCCGACGCCTGCGCGGTCTCTCACGCGCGCAGTAGCCGCGCCAGCAAGGCCTTCTGCGAGTGCAGGCGATTCTCCGCCTGCTCGTAGACGAGGCTGCGCGGACCGTCGAGCACGTCGTCCGTGACCTCGAGGTTGCGTCGCACCGGCCCGGCGTGCATGAGCCGCGCGTCCGCGCCGAGCTTCAGCAGGTTCTCGTCGACGATCCAGCCCTGCGTGCGCGCACGGCGGCTGGCGGCGAGAGTTGGGTTGCCGTAGTCCTCGAGCGAACTCCACGAACGCGCGTAGACGACGTGCGCTCCCTTTACGCCCTCCTTGACACCGACGCCGGTCTCGAACGTCGTGCGCTTCGCATCGGCCTGTCCGCGCGCGAGGGCCAGAACTTCCTCGTCGAGGTCGTACCCGCTCGGATGCGCGACGCGCACGTTCATTCCCGAGCGCAGCGCCGCGAGGACCAACGAGTGAACGGCCGCGTGACTCGCCGGTTGCGGCGAGCGCGTCCACACGACGGACAGCATCTTCCCGCGCAATTCACCGAGCGTTTCGCGCAACGTCATGAGGTCCGCGAGTGCTTGCAGCGGATGCCACAGAGCGCTCTCCATGTTGATGACGGGCACTTGCGCATGCTGCGCCCACGCGCGGATCGTCGCGTCGCGCCGGTCGGACGCCCACGATTGACCGCTGAGCGCCGGACGAATCGCGAGCGCGGAGACGTAGCGCGACAACACGCGCGCCGCGTCCTTCACGTGCTCGGGCGCGCGACCGTCCATCACGGCGCCGTCCTGGGATTCGAGCTCCCAGAAGTCCGACGATGCGGTGAGGTGGATCGACTGACCGCCGAGCTGGTTCACCGCGGCCTCGAACGAAGCGCGCGTGCGCAGCGAGGGGCGGAAGAAGAGCAACCCGACCGTCTTGCCCGTGAGCTGGAACGCGCCCGCTCGACGCTTGATCCGCGTCGAGAGGTCGAGCAGGTCGTCGACTTCCTGGTCGGAGAGGTCCTGGAGGTCGAGGAGGTGGGGAATCGAGCTTTTCTCCGCCATGCGGCAGAGACTAGCGGGCAGAGCCTCCGGAGCGAAGGTGCGGGCCGGAAGGGCTTCAGGCTCCGGCCGACCGACCGCGGCCGCGCGTTGACACGCCGGGGGACCACGGCTACAACCTTCCGCCCCATGCACCCGTAGCTCAATTGGATAGAGCATCTGACTACGGATCAGAAGGTTAGTGGTTCAAGTCCACTCGGGTGTACCAGCTCACGCGCGAGAGCGTTCCGGACGAACCGGTGCGCGCTCGCGTTCGCAACTACCGACCTCATCGCGAACGATCCCCCCCTGGGAACTCCGCCTTCGATGACGCCTGCCGCATCCAGCCCTGGTGAACCCACTCCGGGTGAATCCAAGCCGGGTACAGCGCGCGCCGACGAGGACGGCATGCGGCTCGCGCTCGATCTCGCTCGACGGGCCGCGGCGCTCGACGAAGTGCCGGTCGGCGCGGTCGTGATCCTGGATGGGGTCGTGGTGGGGGAGGCTCACAACGAGACCCACGCGCGGCGCGACCCGACCGCGCACGCCGAGCTGCTCGCTGTGCAGCGCGCGTGCGCACGTCTCGGCGCGTTGCGCCTGCCCGGAGCCATCGTCTACACGACGGTCGAGCCCTGCTTCCTGTGCGCCGGCGCGCTCTCCCATGCGAGAGTCGCGCGCGTCGTCTGGGGCGTGCGCGACCCGAAGTTCGGCGGCGCCGTGAGCCTTGGATCGGTGTTGACCGATCCGCGACTCAACCACCGGGCCGAGATCGCGGAGGGTGTGTTCGCCGACGAGGCGCGCGCGCTGCTCCAAGAGTTCTTTCAAAAGAAGCGCGGACGCGCGGAGTGATCGGCCGATGGTGGCCCGGAAACGGGTCGCGATCGATCGTGTCGCCTCGCGCCGTCTTCCACGGAATTTGGAGAGGTGGCTGAGCGGCTGAAGGCACTGGTTTCGAAAACCAGCATGCGCGCAAGTGCATCGTGGGTTCAAATCCCACCCTCTCCGCCAACTTCCGTGGACTCCGCTCCTCAACCGGCAACGTGCGGAGAGGTGGCAGAGTGGCCGATTGCATACGCTTGGAAAGCGTAGGTGTCAGAAATGGCACCGAGGGTTCAAATCCCTCCCTCTCCGCCACCTCACCGGTCACGAGTCCTCGTCCGGGGTGTGGTCCACGCGCACGACCTGCGGGTCGTGTGCGGGGACCGCCCCGCGCGGACGACGCCGACGCCGAGCCAGACGCGAGCTGTGTTTGCGATGTGGTGCAACGCTGCGCGTCGATCGAGATGGCGAGCGAGGAATTGGGCCCGGTCCCGGGCGATGGGACGGGCACGAATCGGGTCAGGCCGGGAACGGAGCAGCCCTAAGAGCCGCAGTTTCAGGCGCAAGGCGCCCGGGCCCAACTCCTCGCTCCACGAACGCGCAGCGCCGAGCGTAAGCGAGGCGCCCACTAGGAACGCACGTGACCAACCGCGAGCCCGACGGTCCCGGCGCACAGCCCCGGCGCGCAGTCCCGGCGCGCAGTCCCGGCGCGCAGTCCCGGCGCGCAGGTCGCAGCCCACATCCACGCGCCCTCGCCAAGTTCCCCCTCCCGCGCGCTCCCGTCCCACATCGGCCCGACCACCCCTCTCGCGAGTCACCGACGCACAGCCATCCCTTCTCGAAGCACCGCTCCGCAAGTCCGCGCGCCGTCATCACGACCTCCGTCCCCCCGTCGCACCCGTCGCACCCGCCGTTCCCCACGAGCGCATCGCCTGTGCCTCGCGCGTAAGATCCACCCCGTGTCGTACCTCGTCCTAGCGCGCAAGTACCGGCCCGGCACCTTCTCCGACCTCGTCGGTCAAGAAGTCGTCGCGCGCACCCTCCAAGGCGCGATCGAGGAAAACCGTGTCGGCCACGCCTACCTCTTCTCCGGGCCGCGCGGTACAGGCAAGACGACGACCGCGCGGATCTTCGCCAAGGCGCTCAACTG
>JAYTBY010000458.1:0-1599 GCA_043736755.1 Planctomycetota bacterium
AACCGCAGGCCGAGGATACCGGACGTTTCTTTCCCGGCTCTCCTCCGGGTTTAGTGGGCGTCGCATGCTGGGGGTCGATCGAGGAGAGAGCTTTGATGAAGGGGGATTCGCGTGAGGGAGGCGTCGACGTGACGCGGGAAGCAGCGCGCACGGACCGCGGTACGGTTTGGTTGTCTACGCCAACCACACCGAGGCCCGATGCGCGCCACGACGCTACTCCGCAAACTGTCACGGCTCTACCCCCAGCACACGGTCGTGACCGGCTTCGAGTTCACGCCCGACCGGAAGGCGCTCATGGTTGACGTGCGGCCGACGACGCGCACGCCGTATTGCGGCTCGTGCCTGCACCGCTGCCCGCACGGGTACGACCACCGCGAGCGGCTGTGGCGGCACACCGACCTCGGCGAGACCAAGGTCCACCTGCGCTACTCGATCGCGCGCGTGGACTGCGACCGGTGCGGGCCCACGACCGAGCTCGTGCCGTGGGCCGCACACGCGGCGTGGCACACCTACGACTTCGAGAACCTCGTCGCGTACAAGGCGCAGGGCAGCGACCGGAGCCGCGTCGCGAAGGACATGCGCGTCAACTGGGAGACCGTCGGCAACATCGTCACGCGCGTGGTCGATCGGCTGCGCGCCGCTGGCGACGATCTGCTCGACGACCTCCGGAACATCGGCCTCGACGAGCTCTCGTACCGGAAGGGCCACAACTACATCAGCATCGTGCTGGACCACGACCGCGAGCGCATCGTCTGGGCCGGCGATGGCAGGACCGGCGACACGGTCGACGCGTTCTTCGCGGAACTGGGCCCGGAACGCGCTGCGAAGCTCGAGCACGTCTCGATCGACATGTCGGCGTCCTACGAGGCGGCGATCAAGAAGAACGCTCCGAACGCGAAGATCGTGTTCGACCGGTTCCACGTGCAGCGCCTGGCGCACGATGCGCTCGACGAGGTGCGACGTGAGATCGTCGGCGAGCTGAAGGGCACTGCCGAGGGCAAGGCCATCAAGGGCATGCGCTGGCCGCTCCAGCGCAACGAGATCAACCACACGCCGAAGGACAAGGAGCGCATCTCGACGGTCATGGAGACCAACGCGCCGCTCTACCGCGCCTACATGCTCAAGACGATGCTCGTCTGGGTGCTGTCGACGAGCACCATCCGCGGTGCGCGTCGCAAGCTCGAGAACTGGATCGCCTGGGCCGTGCGCTCGCAGCTCAAGCCGTTCGTCCGCGTGGGCAAGACGATCAAGAAGCACATCGAGGGGATCCTCGCCTACATCCGAACTGGCATCTCCAACGGGCGCTCCGAGGGCATGAACCGCAAGGCCCGCGTCATCACCAGCCGTGCGTTCGGCTTCCACTCGGCGACACCGCTCATCGCCTCGCTCTTCCTCTGCTGCTCGGGCCTCATCCTGGAGCCGCGTCACGCATGACCCCCATCGGCACGCCCATCAAACCTGGAGGAGACCCTTGATTGAACGGGGGGCCGCTCAAATCGCTCTCCGGCGCGCACACCGGCACAATACTTCTGTGTCTCGCGCGCTCGATTGATCGTCCGTACAACGTCAGCGCGATCGTGAGGCGATCGTCGACCTGCG
>JAYTBY010000459.1:0-3621 GCA_043736755.1 Planctomycetota bacterium
GTCTGCTGCACGATGTCGTCAGCGAGCTCGGGATCGCGCACCAACTGACGGCTGAGTGCGCGGATCCAATCCACTTGCGCCAGCAGGTCGTCCAAGGACGGTGAATGGGACGGGTTCATGCGCTTCACGCCCAAGATGCCGATCAGCCCCAATCTGTTTCGTGAAAATGGCCGAAACACACCGTGTCCAAATGCCGCCGGCGCGACCTACGCCGAACGATCTCGGGCAGCGCTGCTCGAGCCAGCATCCCAAAGCCTCGCGGACTGGCTTGGGCATCGATCAACGCGCTCGACCGACGACGGACCAGACAACTCGTGGTCACGCGCTGGTCGCCGCCGAGAAGGGGAGGCCGCGCGACACCCGCTGCTCAATTCGCTTCCACCGAACTCCGGGGTCCGGCTGGTGAGGCCGCAAGCCGATCGCCGTGAAAGTGCAGTGCGCAGGAAAGAAGCACGCGTACCCTCCGTAGTCGCGCCTCGAAAGTTCCTCCCCCACGTCGATCAAGACTCAGCCAGATGCAGAGCTCCCCCGCCTTCGCACTCCTTCTCGTCCTCACGCTGCTCTCCGGCTGCGATGGTTGTGGCACGTACTCCAAGCTGAAGACCACGACTTCCGGCGGAGTGACCCGAATCGAGGCGGAGATCTGCGGCGAGGGAGCGCAAGTCACCGCCGACGGTGACCTGCTGGAGATCCGCGATGCAGAGATCTGGGTGAACGGCAAGAGCCTCGGACCCGTGGGGTCTCGCCACACGGTCGAGTACGTGATCGACGGGAGCCGACGCGAGCTCCTCGTCGACGGCACGGTGCGGACTACCGCCGCGCGCTGACTCCGCGGTCTCGATGTTTCGGCCAGCGGCACGCGAGCGTGAAGGCCTGTCAGCGTTGGAGTCCGCCGTGCAACGTCAGGTTGTCGGCCGGCCCGTTGGGCGCCACCAGGTCGACAGGCCCTGCATCGGAAGGTCCCCGCGCTTTCGAGTCGAGCGCCAAGAGCACTCGCCGTCGCCGCCCGACCTCAATCGACGCCCAACGCGACGAGCTCGGCCAAGAGAGCATCGAAGGCCGCCTGTTCGGTAGGGCTCGAGATCGGCATCAGATTCATCGTTTCGAACGGATCGAGCGCCAGGTCATAGAGCTGGTCGCTCGCTGGGTTGCGAATCAATTTGTAGCGCGCGTCGCGGACGGCGCGACGATGTTGCGTGAAGGGCGGAGAGCCGTTGGTTGCGAAGATCTCGGCGTAGACGGCGGTGCGCACCGTCGCGCTGGGATTCTGTAGGCACGGAACGAACGAGATCGAGTCGGTCGCGGTGGAGGTCACGTGAGCGAGCTCCGCGATCGTCGCAAAAACGTCGACGCAGGAAACCAAGGCTGCGCTTTCGCCCGGAGCGATTCCTGGTCCGCGCACGAGGAGCGGCACGTTGATCCCACCCTCGAAAACGGAGCCTTTGGCGTGTGCAGCCGTGAACGGCGCGATGGAGACCTCGGGCGCGGTGCCGTTGTCCCCCAGGAAGAACACGTAGGCCGAGGGATCGACGCTGTCGAGCGCGGTCAGGAAGCGCCCGAGCTCGGTGTCCAGCGCCTGCGCGGCGGCGCGCGCGAGGACCGCTTCGGAGGGAGACGCGGGCAAGCCCGCACACGTGCTCGTCGGGCACGCAGCGCCAGCGCACAACGAGCTGGGCGGAACGTGGTGGGGCGAGTGCGGCGCGTTGTAGGCCACGAAGAGCACCCACGGAGCCTGCATCGTCTGCACCGCCGACACGGCTTCGTTCGTGGTGTCGGTCGTCGCGTAGAGGGTCGACGGAGCCGATGAACCGTTCACGACCTTCGTCCAGCTCGTGTAGCTCGTCACGGCACCGGTGAGAGTGCCCGCGAAGCGCGCGAAACCACTGGTGTTGGGATGTGACGCGCCGAGATTGCCGGAGAGGTGCCACTTGCCCACGTACGTGCTGTCGTAGCCCGTTAGCAATTCAGGCAGCGTCGTCTCCGTGAAGGGCAAACCCGAGGTCGTCGGATTCACGATGTTGCCGATGCCCGTGCGAAAGCCGTAGCGACCCGTGAGGAGCAGCGCGCGCGTCGGGGAGCACACCGGACTCGCCCACGCATTGCGAAAGCGCCGACTCTGGCCCGCCAACGCATCGAGGTTGGGCATGCACGGCGCGCTCGTGCTCTCGCCATAGGCCGGCATCAAGTCGACGCCGAAGTCATCGGCGACGATCACGACGACATTGGGTGTGTACGCCACGGCGGGAGGTGCCTCGGTGCGCGGCGTCGTGCGTTGAGCGCCGCCTTGGAGCAGCGCGGCTAGAAGCGTGATGGAGATCAGCATGGCTAACTCGAAGGCTAGCCGTTGCTCCTAGAGCGCGTCTGAAGCGCTGCAGTGTCACCCAAAGATCGTCAGGAGCATGCGCCGCGGGCTCGCAAGGCGAGTCGAAATCGCGGGCAGGTGTTCACTTGTGGAGGCGGCCTCCGTCGCGAGCGACACCCGTGCCCGTCCGAAGCGTGCGGATCGTCGTCAGGCTTGCGAGTGACGCATCTCACCCACCCCGCGAGCGCCCGTGAGCGGCTCTCGATCGACCCCGACAGGCCTGGCCCAATCCGTCACGGGCACGGCACGATTTCCAGTCTGATCGAGAGCAACGTGCCCGGGGGCGCGCCAGCGTCGAAAGCTATGCACGGCGAGGTAACCGACGTGGACTGCCCGTCGGCTCAACACCTGGCCTCACCGCTCCTGCGAACCATTCTTGGCGAGATCCAAGGGGGGAAGTCGCCTGCTGGCGTGCCTCCCCGGACTGCCGCGCCAAGGCGCCGAACTTCGCGAGAAGGAACCAGAATCCGAACAGGTCCGGAGTTCGAACCGCCCCCTGGAACGACCCGGCTCTCGAAAACCAAAGGTCTCGAATGTCTGACACCACAATCGAATGCAAGTCCTCCGCACCGAGCGGAGCGCGTCCGTTCCAGAACCTGCGTGGAGTTCGCGGCGAGAACGTCGCCTGGATGCTCCTCGTGCTGGCCGGAACGAGCGCCTGTGCAGCGTCCAGCCGCAACGAGACCGTGGATGCGCAGCCCCCGGGCAGCGCCGCCGAGTGCCCGGTGATGGGCGCGGGCGCCGTCACGGACGCCAGCTATCGCAACACGACGGCCGGCGCCATGTCGAACGGCGACTGGTGGCCCAACCAGCTCAACCTGCAGATCCTCCACCAGAATCCCCCCACGGGCAATCCGATGGGCGCGGAGTTCGACTTCGCCGCCGAGTTCGAGAAGCTCGATCTCGTCGCGCTGAAGGCTGACATCGCGGCGACGTTGACGACGTCGCAGGACTGGTGGCCGGCCGACTACGGGAACTACGGGCCGCTGTTCATCCGGCTGGCTTGGCACAGCGCGGGCACGTACCGCGTCACCGATGGTCGCGGCGGTTCCGCCGACGGCACGATCCGCTTCGCGCCCCTGGGTAGCTGGCCCGACGACGCCGCGAGCGGCGCGCCCTGAGGAAGAGCGCGGCGGTGCGGCGCTCTACAGAGAGGCGTCCGCGCAGCGAGCAGCCCGTTGAAAAAGGCAGGCCGCCTGGGGAAGCGTGCCTAAGCAATGCAAGGAGGACGAACGAGCGACGCCGGAAGCGGCCTCCTT
>JAYTBY010000460.1:0-3618 GCA_043736755.1 Planctomycetota bacterium
GCGCGGCTCTTCGTCGGAGGCTCCTTCTCGAGCGCCGGCGGCGCGCCAGCGAACGGCGTCGCGAGTTGGGACGGGGTCGGCTTCTCGAACCTGCAAGCCGGAGTGTCCGCCGCCGGCTCGTTCCCGGCGCTGCGCGCCTTCGCGACCTTCGACGACGGCACCGGACCGAAGCTCTACGCGACGGGCTTGCTGCGTTCTGTCGGCGGCGTCGCCGCCGGTACGGACTCGTTCGACTCGTCACCCTTGCTGGGCGTCGCGCGCTGGGATGGAGCCGCTTGGACGTCACTCGGCGCGCCGAACAGCGCGAACGTCAACGCGCTCGGTCGCGCGATCGTCTCCGTCGACGACGACGGAGATGGATTCGACAGCCTGTTCGTCGGCGGTTTCTTCGCGCGGACGGGCCCGGTCGGAACCGCCAGCGTCGCGCGTTGGAACGGCACGGCCTGGCAGCCGCTCGGGAATGGCAAGGGCCTCGACGCGGAGATCCACGGACTCGCGTCGCAACCGTCGGCGGCTGCGCCCGTGCTCGTCGGCGGCGCGTTTCTAACGGCTGGAACGCAGATCGTGAACCGTGTCGCGGTTTGGAACGACGTCGCCGCGCAATGGAACGCGCTCGGCGCTGGCTTCGACCGCACGGTGCACGCCGTGCACGTGCAGGCTGGATCGTTCTTCGCCGGTGGGGACTTCCGCGCTTCAGGTGGAGTCCCGATGAACCACATCGCGCGCTGGACCGGGGCCGTGTGGACGCCGCTCACGAGTGGGACGGATGGCGTCGTCCTGGCGCTCGACACTTGGCAGGGATCTCTCGCGGTCGGCGGTGACTTTCGTCGGGCCGGCAACGTGCCCACCGGACCCGTCGCGCTGTGGACTGGCGCGAGTTGGCAGCCCTTGCCGAACGGTCCCGAGGGCACGGTGCGGGCTCTCGTCGAGTTCGACGACGGCTCGGGTCCGCGTCTGTGGGCTGCGGGCGATTTCACGCGCGCCGGTGGAGTCGGGGCGACGCGCGTCGCGCGTTGGAACGGCGCGCAGTGGACCGCGGCCGGAGGTGGGTTGTGCTGCGGGTCGGTCTACGACCTCGCTGTCCAGGACGACGGCCTGGGCACGCGATTCTTGTTCGCCGGCGGCGACTTCGACCTCGATGGCGATGGCGACATCGACGGAGTCGCTCGTTGGAACCCGCTGACCCAGAGTTGGAACGCCGTCGGCACCGGGTTCACGGGCGGAGCCAGGACGACAGTTCGGGCGCTCACGAGCTGGAACGTCGGCTCACCGCCGACCCTCGTCGTCGGCGGCGAGTTCGCGTTCGCGAGCGGAGTTCCGGCCGCGAATCTCGCGCGTTTTCAGAACGGTGTCTGGAGCGCGTTCGGATCCGGTGCCGACGGCACGGTGAACGCGCTGCTCGCGAAGCCCGTGATCCCGACCGGCGAGGGTCTCTTCGTCGGTGGCGCGTTCTCGGTGATCGACGGTCGGCACTCCGCGCGATTCGCGCGCTCGAACTGATTCCCTTCGAGGAGCAACGAACCATGACACGTCAACTTCCGCTCGTACTTTTCACGCTCGCCCTCGCTCCCTCCGTCCCGGCGAACGGCGTCATCGTCGACGCCGTGCAAGTCGGGTCGTTCGCGAGCGCGAGCCGGGTGCGTCTGCCGCAACCGGGCGAGTTCAACGTGCTGCTCGTCGTCCTCGACGACCTCGGCACGGACAAGCTCGGCATCTACGCGGCGGATACCGGCGCACCAGCGCAATGCACCTCGCCGATCGTGGCCGGGATCCCGACGCCGACGCTGGATGGGCTGCGAGCCGACGGCATCCTGTTCACGCGCTGCTACTCGAATCCGACTTGCAGTCCTACGCGTGCTGCGCTCCTGACGGGGCGCTACGGGATGCGCACGGGGATGGGGCACGCCGTGAACCCGAGCGACGATCCGGGCTACACGCTGCCGCTCACGGAGATCACCGTCGCCGAGATGATTCGCGACGAGAACTCTCATCCCTACCGTCGCGGCGCGTTCGGCAAGTGGCACCTCACCGACTACGAGTCGGACGATTGCCATCCCGCGGAATCCGGGTTCGAACGCTTCGAGGGGCACAAGGCCAACAACGGCAGTCACTACGACTGGAAGAAGCTCACGGCGGTCGCCACCGCGGCCGGCACATGTAGCTCGACCTCGTGGGCCAACGTGCCCGCCGTTCCGGGTGCCACGCCGTCGACGGCCGCATGGGATGCGTCGGTGACGCGCGCGGATGCGCTCACGTGGATCAACGGCCTCGGCTCGAGCGAGCGCTTCTTCGCGTACGTGTGTTTCAGCCCGCCGCACGCGCCGTTCCAGGTGCCGCCGTACTCGACGGTGTCGCGGCGCACAGCTGGACGACTGTCCTTCCTCGGCTACGAGGCCGCGGACCTCGCTCGCTCCGGCGAGCCGGACGACGAGAAGCTCATCTTCCACGCGAACGTCGAAGCGGTGGATCACGAGATCGGTGAACTCCTGGCCGGAATCTCCGCTTCGGTCATGGCCAACACGATCGTGATCGTCGTGGGGGACAACGGGACCGTGGCGACGATGATCAGCGACCCGGACTTGGTCGGTCACGGCAAGCGCACGCTCTACGAACTCGGCACCCGCATCCCGCTCGTCGTGAAAGCGCCGTTCGCACCAGCGGGCAGCACGTGCCGATCGCTCGTGGGCACGGTGGACATGTGGCGGACCGTCGCGGAGCTCACCGGGATTCGCTCGGCCGACATCGACACGGCGATGGGGGCGACGCCGACCGACGCGAAGAGCTTTCTGACCGCAATTTCTCGTCCCGAACGCGCTCTCGCGCGCAGGACGGCGTATTCGGAGGCCTTCCCGAACGGCTCACCGCCGCCGGCGAACGCCTCGTACTTGCGCGGCATCACCGACGGCTCGTACCGCTACATGCGTATCTGGTCCGACGCTGGTGTGATGTCAGAGCGGCTCTATCACCAAGCAGTGGATCCGTGCGAAGCGACCGACTTGCTCGCGCCGCCGCACGTCCTGACCGGCCCGGAGGGGGCAGCGCTCCTGGCGTTGCAGGTGGCGATGGATGCGATCTGACCGGAGTCGGTGGCGAACGACGGTGTGGCATGGCGCGACCCGAGCGCGTCAAGGTCACTTGAGCTTGATGAAGTGAGCCACGGAGGGCACACGAACACCGGCCGGGCTACGCTCGATGACGTACAGCGTGTACCAACCCGGCGGGCCGAGGTCGTCCGTCGGCGTCTGCACCTTGAGGGTGATGTCCGTGCCAGTCTGATCCGCCGCCTCGATGCGAAGCTCGATGTAACGCTGGTCGGCGTCGAAGAAGTGCGTCACACTCGCGGGCCGTAGGAGCACCACACGGTCGATCGTGTGGAACTCTTGCTTGGTGACTGCGATGTCGAACTCGGTCGTGCCTCCGAGCGATTCGAAGTCCATCTCGCCCGGAGCGGCTGTGATCGCGGGCTGAAAAGTCTGGAAGAGGTAGGACGGCGAGTAGATCTCGCCCGAGTACTCGGACTCCGAGAAAGCCCCGCAACGCAAGGGAGTCCGAGCAGCGCCAGGCGATCCCGCGCTCCGAGTCCACGCCTTCGAAGAAGCCGATGAACAACATCCGCAT
>JAYTBY010000461.1:0-1595 GCA_043736755.1 Planctomycetota bacterium
GTGCTCGTCACGTTCTCGCAGCGCGCGCGCGCCGGGCAGGACGCGAAGGAGCGCGACGCGGCTTGCGTGACCCACGCGTACTACATGCCCTACATCAGCCACGCTGCCGTGGTGCGCGGGTTCGCAGCCTACAACGGCGCCATTCGAGCCGTGGCGGCCGAGTCGGGCGCCGCGCTGATCGAGGGCGAGGACACGATTCCTGCGGACGCGCGCCACTTCGCGGACTCGGTTCACTTCACGGATGAGGGCTGTCGCGCGCAGGCGCGCCGCGTCACCGACGGTTTGCTCGCTGACCCGTGCATTCGTGGCTTGCTCGCCCGCTGACCGAACTCCACAGGCTCTGGTTCTAGGGAGTTCGAGCGCGCGGCGCTGTTCCATCGCGCTCGACTTCGCGGTCGACCATCTCGGCGATCATGTCCGCGAACGCGGTGCGTGGTTTCCAACCGAGCTCGGTGCGCACTCGTGACGCGTCACCGCGCAGATCTTCGACGTCGAGCGGCCGCAGGAGTCGCGGATCGACGTCGACGTGATCGCGCCAGTCGAGGTCGACGTGTCGGAACGCGGCGTCGAGGAGATCGCGCACGCTGTGGGCGACGCCCGTCGCCACGACCCAGTCGCCGGGAACGTCGTGCTGCAGCATGTGCCACATCGCTTCGACGAAATCTGGCGCGTAGCCCCAGTCGCGACGAGCGTCGAGGTTTCCGAGCGCGAGGCGAACGGATGGATCGCGACGAATCCGCGCCGCGGCGCGCGCGACCTTCCGCGTCACGAAGTCATCGCCGCGTCGCGGACTCTCGTGGTTGAAGAGGATGCCATTTGTTGCGAAGAGACCATACGCGTCGCGCGCGATGATGGTCGCCTGGTGCGCGAGGACCTTCGCCGCACCGTAAGGCGAACGGGGCGTGAAGGGCGTGCGCTCGTCCTGCGGAGCTGTTGCGCCGCCGAACATCTCGCTCG
The DNA here is from genome assembly GCA_043736755.1 of Planctomycetota bacterium. GTDB lineage: Bacteria > Planctomycetota > UBA1135 > UBA1135 > JAEUHZ01. The sequence goes on from JAYTBY010000461.1 coordinate 958, forward strand.
AACCCGCTTGGTAGTAGCGGACTTGTCGCTGCGTGCGTGCCTGATGCGCGCGCACGGCTTCGAGCATCCGCACGGCGCCGAGCCCGGTCGTCGCGATCGTGGCTTCGGGTGCGGCGAAGGAGAGACCGACGTGGCTCTGACCGGCGAGGTGATAGACCTCGTCGGGCTCGGCACGTTCGATCACGGCCCGCAGCGCGAGTCCATCGCCGAGGTCGCCGTCGTGCAGCACCAACTGTCCGTCGAGCGTGCGATCCTCGAGGAGGTGTGCGATCCGCCAGAGTGATTCGGCCGTCCTGCGGCGGACCAGACCGTGCACGCGATAGCCGCGCTCGATCAGGAAATCGGCCAGATAACTGCCGTCCTGCCCCGTGACTCCCGTGATCAGCGCGTTCCGTGTCATGACGTCGTGCCTGGACGCCCGGCGTCCGCAATCCTTCCTTCCCTGTGGTCCTCCCGCGCCGCGGAGCGGGACGCAAGCCGCGTGGACTCGACGATCCAAGCGATCGTCGAGTCGAGATCGTGCAGAGGTGTCCAGCCGGTCAGGCCACGGAGTCGGCTCGCGTCCGCGATCCATGTAGGCCCCGTGCCGGGAGCGAACTCGATCTGCACCGTGGATCCGAGCGCGTGGGCGAGGCGCT
>JAYTBY010000462.1:0-1595 GCA_043736755.1 Planctomycetota bacterium
CATCACGAACGCGATCTCCTCGCCCAAGTCGTGGGGGACGTGCGTGTCGGGATCTTGCACGCGCACGCGGCGGAGGACGAACGGTGCGTGTACATTCGCCATCTCGATCCAACGTCTGTCGAGCGCGAGTGCGAGGTCGACGAGCCCCTCTCGATCACTCGGTTCCTGCATGCGCGCGAGCCAACACACGGGGACGAGTTGGCCGGTTGCATTCGTGCCCCAGACTTCTGCCGCGGCGAGGACCTTGGTGCCCGCGCCCAGCGGGAGAGCTTCGATGCGGATCTGCACGCGACCGTCGTCCGCGAGCGTCGCGTCCGCCACGCCGGTGAGGAGTAGCCGCCGTTCGATCACGGGGAAAGCGATCTGCACTGTGCGCGCGGTCGGCGCTCCATCGACGCTCTGGCCGTGGAGTTCGATGCGCGCGCGCACTGCGCCACTCGTTCCACTCGGAATCCCCGCGCCGAATGTCCCGTCGCGGGGTGCACCGTCTTCATGGCGCCCGTCGTCTTGGAGTTCGACGGCGATCGTGCTGCTTGCGAGCTGAACCACCGCGGTTACGTGCACGCGTGCGAGCGGCGCAGCGTCCTCGAATCGAGCGACGAGCGCGACGTCGACGTCGCTGCGCGTGGCGAGTGTGGAAGCATGCGCGACGAGGCGCGCGGGACCCGCCGAGCGCGCGAGAAGCCACGTTTCACCGAGTGGATTCGACCGCTCGCGTCCGTTGGCGCTGGCACGCATCGTCCAACATCCGGCGCGCGCTGCGTGCACATCGATGCGATCGCCGCTCGCGCCGCCGACTTCCACGAGTCCGTCGCGCCGCTCGCGTGACGAGCTGGTCGAGAGGTCGACGACGGCTCCACTCGGATCCGTCAGCGTCCACGACCACTCGACGGGACCTGGCGTGACGATCGCGAGCGCAAGCGGTCCATCCGCATCGACAGCGACATCCGACTCGATGGTCCAACCGTCCGGCTCGCTCCAACGCACTTCGAGCGGACGAGCGTGCACGCGTGATGCGAGCGCGAGTTCCTCCGGCGCCGGCAGTACGACGCGATGATCGACGATGTCGGAAGGCGGCGCCGCGACATCCTTGGCGAAGGCGGCGAGGAACTCCTGCGCGCTCACACTCGGTACGAACGCCGCGAGCAAGATCGAGACGAGGACGGATCGATGGATCGAGCGCGAACGCATGGGGGGACCTCCGACCGACGCGGCGCGCGTCGGAGCCCCGGGGCTAACCGGGATCGCGCACGGGTGCCTGTGCACGAACCAGGCGTGCGATCGACTGCCCGGACCCTCGCCGCGGAGCGTCCGGACACCCGATCGTGGAACCGGCCCGACCCATGTCCGACTCCGAATGGTCGCACCAGTCCCGCCGGAGGGCATGGTGCGCCTCAGCAGCTGGGCCAGAGCGCGCGGTGTTGGCTGGCTCGGCGACGAACCGCGTGCGCGATACCGCCCAGTCGATCCGCGACTAGCAGCCCGTTGAAAAAGTGCCTGAGCGGCTACCTCGTGCGCTGTTCGAAATAGGAGGGTGCGAAAGGGAATTAGCCGATGTCGATGAGCCGCCGTCCGAAGGAAGCCCAGCCCGAGAT
>JAYTBY010000463.1:0-3599 GCA_043736755.1 Planctomycetota bacterium
ACGACGTTGATGCGCAAGCCGCGCTCGAGTTCGATCGCGGCGGCCAGAGCGAACGCGTTCAACGCGCCGTTGACCATCGAGGCCGAGCTTCCCTGCGCAATCGGATCGCGATCGAGCACACCCCCCGTCAACGTGAACGAACCGCCGTCCGCGAGATGCTCCCGGCCCAGGAGCACGAGGTTCACCTGGCCCATGAGCTTGTCGCGGATCCCGACGTCGTAGTCCGCCGCCGTCATCTCGGCGAGGACCTTGAACGTCACGTGTCCGGCCGTGCAGACGACGGCATCCAACCGCCCCGCTGCCCTGTAGCCGGCGCGAATCGAACCGGCATCGGTCAGGTCGAGGCGGACATCGCCCGTGGAGCGTCCGGCCGTGACGATCTCGTGCCGGCTCTGTAACTCGGCGACGACGGCTTGGCCGATCATTCCCGAAGCACCGACGACGAGGATCCGCACGCGGGTAGTCTTGGCTGTCTTTCCGTGAACGACAAGACCGACGTGTACGCCCTGCATCTCCGCGTCACGCGAAGGAAGGTGATGGTGACCCCAAGGGGATTTGAACCCCTGTCGCCAGGATGAAAACCTGGTGTCCTAGGCCGGGCTAGACGATGGGGCCGACCAAGATCGAACTCGGCTTGCGCTTCGTTCGAGGGCGAGGAAGGTACGGCCGCTCGGCGGGGCTGTCAACGACCCGGAAGGCGGTCTCGCGCACGGTTCAGCGCCACCCGGCGAGCGCCAGGCGGGCCAGTACGTGACGGTACTCGCGCTCGATCCCCTCGACGACGGCAGAATCGCCGCGCACCCAGCCGGGCAGGACTTCCCAGGTGTACGTCTCGATCTCGACGTGGAGCTCGTTCGTGGACCAGCCCGCCGGGTCGCTCACCAAGCTCGCGAGGATCGCGTCGGCGTCGGCGCGCGTCGTCCGCAGCGCGCCGCCGAGTTCCTCGAGGTCGACGGGCACGTGGAGGTGACAGGTCCACTCCGCGGCCGAGAGCCAGAGGTCGCGACGATCCGTGGCGAGCTCGGCCGCCAGGTGCGGCAGGTCGTCGACGGCCAGCGGCTCGCGCGCACCGTGCCCGCGAACTTGGTGGAGGAAGCGGGGTTCGGCGAGGGCCAAGAGGCGCTCGACGCCGGCTGGATTCGCGCCGGGTGCGACGACGCGCAGCGCGCTGGCGTACTGGAGCTTCGCCGGCGTCGCGCGTCGGTGTGCGACGAGGTCGCGCGCGACTTCGTCGGCTTCGCCTTCGACGGCCGAGTGACAGGCGTCGAGGCACGCGCCGAGGTGGCGCTCGACCAGGAGCGCGGCGTTCGCTCTCGAACGATGGCGCTCGTCCTGCAGCCAGCGCTCGGCGCGCTGCGCCACGAACGCGGCGAACTCGGTCAGCGCGCGCTGCGTCGGCGCGTTCGCACCGGGCTCGGGCTCCAACGCGAGCACGACGCGCACGCCCGTCGATTCCTCGAGCGTCGCGAGTTCGTCGACGCAGCGCGCGAGTTGAAACGCGCACTGCTCGCGTTGCGCAACGGACAGCGTGCTCCCCCATCCGCCCGAGTGCGTGCTGATCGATACGTGTCGCGTCGCGAGTCCGCCCGCCCCGTTCTGTCGTCGCACGAGCGCGGTGGCGATGCGCGCGACGTCGAGCGTGTACTCGAGCCGCTCGGGCTGCGCCCACGTCGGCTCGAAAACACGCTGTTTCAGGCCCTCGTCGCCGAAATCACCGAACGGGAACGCGTTCCACGTGAACGGGTCGAGGCCCAGCGTTTCGAGTTCGCGCGCGAGCCAATCGAGTTCGTGCGCGCCCGACGGATCGGCGAGTGTGCGCGCGAGTGACGCGGGCACGTACATGCCGACTCCGAAGGGCCGCGCAGCACCGAGCGCAGCTCGCACGGGCTCGATCACGGATCGCAAGAGACCGACAAGTGCGTCGACGTCGGTGCACGCGCGCAGGTTCAAGCAGTACCCGAGGCGAACGAATCGATCGGGGTGCGCCGGATGCGAGAGAATCATCGCAGGCGCTTTGATCCCGTGCGGATCAGACCACGATGCCTTCGTCGATGAGCAGCACCGGGATGCCGTCGCGCACGGGGTAGACGATCTTGCCGTCCTGCCGTACGAGTCCGGCTTCGAGCTCGGCAGCGACCGGCTTCCCGCCGACGTTCTGCGCCTTGCCGCCGCGCACGCGCTGGTTCACGCGCTCGAGCACGTCGGCGCCAGCTTCAGCCAAGCGTTGCCGCGTGTCCGGACAAGCCAGCATTTCGAGCAGGTCGCGGTCGATGGAACGGCGGTTCTTCGCGGGGGACGACATGGGGCGCTGAGTGTAACGAGCGGAGGGACTACGCGGCGCGGTCTTGACTCGGAGGCGGCGCCGATAGAGCCTCGGCACGTCGTGTTGGCCGAACTCCTCTTGACCTCGATCGGCGCGATCTCCGCGGCGAACGCGAAGTTTCAGTCGGAAGCTCCGCCCCCGACCGCGGCGCGATTCGAATTCCCCGCGGGCATCCTCCACGAGCTTTCCGCAGCGCTCGCGGCGGATCAGGCGCCAGCCGTCCTCGCACGCGAGGACGTGGCGACCGACTGGAACGATCCGGCGACGTTCGAGCGCTGGCGTGCTGCGCTCGAGAGTGCGGGCGGCCCGGACGTGCGGCTCGCTCGGGCGCGCTTGGCGCTCCTCGCGCTGCGCCAAGGTCGCGCTGACGATGCGTGGGCCCACGCGATCGTCGCTGGTGCGGATCCAGCGTTGCTCGCGGCGCTGCTGCCGCGTTTCCTGCCGGGAATCGGCGCCGACGACGCCATCGGAATCGGAGGCCTCGCGGGCGCGCTACCCGACGGCGCCGTGCTCATGCCCGCCACGCCGCCGCGCACGAAGCCCCTCGAACGCGGTCGGATCGAGCGACGCACGATGCGCGTCCGGGAGCTACGCGTCGGCGAGGCCGTCCTGGGCTTGCGGATCGCCGTCGAGCCGGAGGGCGTGCAGATCGACATCGAGCACCGAGGCGGCGGTGCAGCGCGTGTCGCCGTGAAGCTGCCGATCGAGCCGGGCTTCGAACTGGGCAACGAGTACGTGGATTGGTTCCAAGCCGAGGTGAAAGGCGTCGCGCACGTCGTCGAGATCCGTCCGGGGGACGAGGAGCACACGCTGTACGGGCGCTTCGTCGTGGCCGAGCACGCGGTCCACTTCGCCCTACCGCCCGCGGCTCCGAGTAGTGCGACCCTCGGGGGGATCGCCATCCGGCCGGAAGTGGGCGCGGGCGGGCTCGCGCGCGCCGAAGCGCTCGCGCGAGCGCTGTCGGGGCGACCGCTCGGAATCGCGGCGCGCGTCCAGGCGGATGGGACCACCGGAGGACCGGCGGCGACTGCTGGATATGCCCCGATCGCGGTCGACTTGCGCGATCCGCGCACGAGCCTCGCGAAGATCGCCGCCCTGTGCGGCGCGGTCGAGCGCTTTCTCCTGCGTTAGGGCACCCACAGCGCTTCGTACCGTGTCGAAGCGCGCGTGGGACGTCCCTCTTGCGTTGAAGAGCGCGTGTGGCGGGGAGTAGGCTCTCCTCTGCACGCCGAGTTCCGCCGCGCGCGTTCGTTCCCTCGCTGCGTCTTCCCACCCG
>JAYTBY010000464.1:0-3597 GCA_043736755.1 Planctomycetota bacterium
TCGAGCAGTGCCCAGCGGACGAGATCCTCGAGGTCCATCTCGTGGTAACCCACGAACCGCGGCTCGAGATCGACGTTCATCTCCTCCACGACGACGCGCATTTCCACGCCGCCGGTCGCCTCGCGCAGCTCGACGCGCGCCTGCGCGTGGAACGCGCGCCACAGCGTGTCGATCCCCTTCTCGACCACCGTTGGGTCGTACGGCTCGCCGATGCGAACCGCCAACGCGGCCACGATCTGGGCCTCCGTGTAGCGACGCTGACCTTCGACGACGATGCCGACGAGCGTCGGCGCGATCCTCTCCACCGCTTTTGGTTTCGGCGTCGCGGGATCGAGCTCGGGCGGTAGCGGAATCGGGACGACGGGCTTCTGCAGCTCGTCAGCCGGCGGCTCCACGGGCGGCCGTGTGGGCTCCACGCGATCCTGCGGCTTCGTGTCGCCGACCTGCTGCGCGAGCGCATGCGGCGACGCGCTCCACGCCGCGAGCGCTGCGAGGAAGAGTCCCGGGAAGCACGCGATGAACCTCGAACTCATCCGTGGAAGGGCTCAGCCATGCTCGGCGCGCGGTTCTCGAAGCGCATGATCGAGCCGTTGAAACCGAGGGGCACGTCTCCCGTCGGACCGTTTCGCTGCTTGGCGCAGATGATCTCCGCGAGGCCCTTCAGCTCAGGCTTGTCGCGCTCGTAGTACTCCTGGCGATAGAGGAGTAGCACGACATCCGCGTCCTGCTCGATCGATCCCGACTCGCGCAGGTCGGCGAGCTGTGGCTGGCAGGGCTTCGGGCCGTCCTTGCGCGACTCCACCGCGCGCGAGAGCTGCGACAGCGCGATCACGGGCACTTCGAGTTCGCGCGCCATCTCCTTCAACATCCGGCTGATCTGGCTGATCTCCTGCTGGCGGTTCTCGGCCTTTGGATGCGTCATGAGCTGCAGGTAGTCCACGACGATCATGTCGAGCCCATGCTTGGCCCTGATGCGCTTCGCGCGGCTGCGCATGGACATCGCCGAGATACCGGGCGTGTCGTCGATGAAGATCTTGAGCTTCTGAAGCTCACCCGCCGCGCGCGACAACTCGGCGTAGTCCTCGGTCGGGATGCGGCCTGTGCGCAACTTGTGAGCGTCGACGCGCGCGCGCGCGCACAACATGCGCCGCACGATCGACTGGTGCCCCATCTCGAGGCTGAAGAAGAGGATGCTGGCCGGGTGATCGAGCCACTCGGGCGCGTGATCCGGATCCGCCGCGCGATCCATGCAGTTCAGCACGAACGCGGTCTTGCCCATGGAGGGACGTGCGGCGATGACGATGAGCTCGCCAGCATTGAAGCCGCACAGCAGTTCGTCCAGCTCGTGGTAGCCGCTCGGCAGACCCGTCATGCCTTTGCGATGCGAACTCGAGTCGATGCGCCTGAACGTCTCCATCACGGCCTTGCCGATCGGGAGCGCTTCACCGCGATCCTTCGCGGCCGCCATCTTGAAAACGCGGTCCTCGGCCTCGGCCAAGAGGTTCGGCACGGACTCGCCGTCCGGGCGCGTGTCGTAGGCCGTCGCGACGAGGTCGCCGCACTCGCGGATCAAGCGTCGCAGCATCGCCGTCTCGGACACGATGCGCGCGTGGTGTTTCGCGTGTGCCGCAGACGCGACGCTACTCGCGAGCTCGACGAGGAACGCACGACCGCCTACGACTTGGAACTTGCCCGCTTGGTTCAACGCCTCGCCCAACGACACGTGGTCGACCGGCTCGGCGCGCTCGGTCAGAGCGAGGATCGCGGACCAGACCGCGTCGTGCTTCGGGTGGAAGAAGTCGCCCTCGTGCACGATCTCGGCGATCTCCGGGACGCGCGCCGGGTCGAGCAGCATGGCCCCGAGCAACGCGCGCTCCGCCTCTTCGTTGTGCGGCGGAACTTTGTACGGACTCTCGGAGTTCATGGGGCAGCGGGGCGCGGAGGATACGCGTCCTCGGGCTCGAGCGGGAAGCTGCACGGAGCTTCGGGCCCAAAGAACGTGGCCCCGCGCGCCGAAGTTCGCCCATGCGCGGCGCTTCCGGCGCAGGGATCGCGTTCGAACTCAGTACGCCGCGTCGAGGAGCACGAGCGGCCTCGCGCCAGACAGACGGCTCGAGCCACTCACGCCGACGAGAAGTGCCTGAACATGGAGAGCACGCGCCGCGCGGCCGGGCCCGAGCTCGGGTACGACGAGCAAGCTCGTCCCTGCGCCGTTCGCACCGATCGTTCCGGCCGAGATACGCCGCCAGAACGGGACCTCCACGAGCACGGATCCGAAGAGCGCGGCGTTCCAGGACTGCGATCCGCCGTCGGCGAGGAAAAGGACGACGCGCTCGCCCGGATCGCCGCGGAACGCGAACGTCGCCGCCTGGCCCTCGCGCGCGACGGTCGTGCCGGTGAACGTGCGGGCTGTCCCCGGGATCGAAGTCAGCGCCCCGCGACTCGCGTCCCCGCCGACACCATCGGCAGCGTGCTGTCCACAGCTCGTCGTAGCCCCGGAGCCGAACGGTCCGCCCACGAGCGGGGAGCCGAGAACGCGCGCAATCGCGCCCGTCGTGACGTCGAGACCGATGCCGCCGGCACCGCCCGGCCGCGGCGCGAAGGCTGAGCAACCTCCATAGCCCGTAGGCGCGAGTCCGCCCGCTCCGCCGGATCCGCCCGCGAGGAAAGTCCCCGAGACGAACGCGGAACCCGAGCGCAGGTCGAGCGCCGCGCCGCCGTGACCGCCCGGGGAACCGCTCGCCGTACCGGGGATGCCGTACCCGCCGACGAGGCTCGAGTCATGGAGTGCGATCTCGCTGTCCAACGCGAGGAGTGCCGCACCGGCGCGCTCCGCCGGCGCGGGACCGGGAGCACCGGTGAGAGTGACACGCGAGAAGGCCACATCCTGCGAGCGCTCGACGCGGACCGTGGCGACTTCCGCTTGGAACGGCGCGGGTGAGACCCACGCTTGCACGTCGGCGACGCGCACGGATCCGGCGCAGTCGAGGATGGTCAGCGCGGTCGTGTGCGCCGCGCCGATGCGCAAGCCGGCGAGCGTCACGTTCGAGCCGGTGGGCACGTTGCGGAGGACGACGGGTCCCTGCACGAGCGGCGTCGAGCCCGGTTCGGCCACGATCGAGACGTCGAGCGCGTCGAGCGTGAACGGCGCGTAGGTGCCGGCTCGGACCAAGATCACATCGCCGGTGGATGACGCCGCGATCGCGCTCGCGATCTGCGCATGATCCGCGCCGGTCGGCGCGACGGTGCGAACGCCGGCGAAGGCGGATCCGGAAGCGGCGAGTAGGGCGAGAGCGCGGAGCAAGCGGGCGGCTCCGGTGCGGAACGGGGCCGACGAAACGTATCCCACGGCGAACTCGACGGCGGGCACGACGCGAGTCGAAGGCCGTTGTTCCGAAAGACCGCGAAACGAAGACCGGGGTGTAGCGAAGAAAATGCAGGCGGGCGGCGCGTGCGGTTCGATGCCGCGCGCGCTGCCCGACAGAACGATCACGGATCCAGGCCGATCAGAAGATCATCCGGCTCCCACCCGCGGCCATGGCCGTGAGTGGGAGCCGGATGAGTTGGCGGTGGAGCTCGGCTCCGTACCGACGATCA
>JAYTBY010000465.1:0-1583 GCA_043736755.1 Planctomycetota bacterium
TGTTCGGCACGAACGTCGAACTCCACGACGACCCGCCCGGCGTCGAGCGCGGAGACAGCGCCTGCCAGAATTCCGCGCCGGTGTTGCTCGCCGGCTGGAAGCCCGGGAAGACGCCGCCGCCGAGCGTGAGCACCGACTGGCCCAGCGCCGAACTCGGGATGAGCCCGTTCGCCATGGTGAATAGAGCCGGGCGAAAGCGATGGATGCTCATGTTCTGCAGCGCCCGCCACGCATTGCCTCGCACCTCGGCGAGACACGGGTTCGGCGGACCGGGCAGCGTCGAGGGGAGGTTCATGATCGGCGGGAATGCCAGAGCCGCGGGAAAGAGCCTCCAAGTGTTTCCCAGGCCGGACGAGCTCCCGGCGGGACCGGGCTGCTGGGCCGAAACGATGACGAGCTGGCCTTCATCATCCCAGGTCATCGCTGCGGCATCGACGTGTCGAGGCGCGCCGCCCCAGCTGTTCGTGAGATGGAAGAGGCGATTGGGGTTGTTCGGGTTCCAGAGGAACGTCTCCGTGCTGCTCTGGTACTTGCCCCACGTCAGCACACGCCCGCGGTAGGGCCCGTGCGGGACGAGCGCACCGTGGAACATGCGCACGCGCTCTCCGTTGACTGGAACGAGGCTGGCCGTATCGCACTCCCAGTCGAAGGAAGACCAAGAACCGACTGTGGCGGGAGTCTGAGCGTGGACGGACACGCACAGCACCAACGCGGCCAGGGAGGATTGCAATGCGCGGATACGGATCGCGCACAGGGACGAAGTCCATCGGGCGCAGGCCTCGATGGAGAGCGCTTCGAGCAGAACCATGGGAGTTGCCTCCGTTGCGGTTGCACGAGCCCGGGTGGCGGGAGGCCACGGGAAAGCAGGCGTCGCGTGGAACATGTCTTGCCCCCCCCCCCCGGTTCTCGTGTCAAGATGTTTTTGCGAAAAGGTCCTGCCGCGGCTTCGCGGCGCTCGATCCCGCGCTCTCACCCGGAGACGTCGAACATGCTCGCGCTTCAACATGGCTGGTCCCTGGCCCTGGTCTTGTGCTCTCTCCAAGCCACCGGCACTGCGCAGAATCCGAGTGAGGCGTCTCGGTCGGAGCTTCCGACTGCCGCGCGCTTCATCGAGAACCTCGGTCAATGGCCGAGCGAGGTGCGCTTCGCGGCCGAGATCCGCGGGGTCGTCGCGCGGGCGGAGTGCGAGGGACTCGGCTTCCATGCCACGGATCCCAACGGCGACGGAGCCTACGTGCGCCTGGTCTTCGAAGCTGGCGCGCGGATGCCTGAGCCGCGCGGCATCCAGCCGCTACCCGGGGTCCACCACTACTACATCGGCAACGACCCGAGTCGCTGGCGCACGAACGCGCGCGCCTTCGCGGCCGTCGAGTACCGCGACATCTATCCCGGCGTCGATCTGATCCTGCGCGCGGAGGGCCCGAGTGCGAAGTACGACCTCGTTCTCTCTCCGGGCGTCGATCCGAGCGTCGTGCGCGCGCGCTGGCTCGGCTCCCACGCATCCGCAGCGGGATCTGGGCTCGCCCTGAACATCGGCAGCGCCGCCGTGCATGAATTGCCGGTCGTCGCCTGGCAGACGAGAG
>JAYTBY010000466.1:0-3588 GCA_043736755.1 Planctomycetota bacterium
GGTTGCGTCGTCACGCTTCCCGACGGGCGCGAACTCGACTTCCCGCTCGACGCCGTGACGCCGATCGGATTCGTCGGCTGGCACAACGAGGCGACGCGCGCGCGCCTCGCTCCACACTTGTCGTCAGCACTCTTCGAAGCGGTACCTGAACCCTGATCGTCACGTGCCGCGGTCGCGCGCGACATCGAAGCGACCGAGCATCCGACCGCCGCCCCACACGAGCGCGCAGTCCACGGCGACGAGTCCGAGCCACGCGACACCCGCGCCCATGGCGATCGCTGTGGCGTCGGAAGCGTCGAAGGCATAGCGCACCAGGAAACCCACGCCGACTCCCGGCAGGACTGCAACGCCGGTCGCGACGAGCAACACGAGGCCGCGCAACAGCATCAGGACCATCGCGCGCCCGACGTTCTGCAACGCGCTCTCCTGCCCGGGCACGTAGCGCACCGGCGAGTGCAGGAAGGCCGCGTTGTCGAGCGCGACCCACGTCAGGACGACGAGCGGCTGGAACAACACGGCCGCGAGCACGACGGGATGGAACGTGCCCAGCCAAATCGCACGCACCGATACGGCGAGCACGAGCATCAGCGTCACGAGGACGACCTCGGGCAGGATCGTCGCGAGAAAGATCCGCCACGGCGCGACGGGCCAGGCACGGAGCATGTCCATCTGCTCTAGACGCCCGCGAAAATCGAACTTGAGGCCGGCGCACATGTACGCCGTGCCGAGGACCGAGATCAGCACGGTGCCGAGGATCAGACTCTTCCGCGCCGCTTCGACCGGATTCTCGGACCTCCCGGCCGCGATCCCGTTCGTGACGATGACGATGAACACGACGACGAGACCTGAGAGGAGCAACGCACCGCGCGCTCTCCGCGCCATGGAAGTCGTCTCGAGCCACGCGATCGCGCCGAAAGGCCCGCGACCGAAGAACCAGGGCACGCCCTGCGTGCCCGTCGGTGCCGTGACGCGCGACCGACTCGCTCCGAACCCTCCACGACGTGCCTGTGAAATGCGCTTCGCGACTTCGGCCGACGTCGAGAGCGACAGCTCGCGGAAGTCGATTTTCGCGCGTACGACCAGCTGGTAGAGCAGGATCCACACGCCCACGCAGACGGCGAACCAGGGCCAGAACTGGACCGCGCTCGTGGAAGTGATCATGCCGCTCCACGGGGTGAGCGGTGCCAACGCGGCGCGCACCCACGGGTTCTGCGCGGCCTGTGCGATGGGCCCGTCGCCGTCCCCGATCGCTTCGCTGACGGCCGCGCCGTCGGAGACCATCAGAGCCACGACGCCGAGCCCGACCGCTGCGCCGAGGACTACCGAGATCGCCTTCAACGGCGCCGCTCGAGCCAGTTTTCCGAACCGGTTCTCGCCCTCGCCGAGAAGGAGCGCAGTCCCCTGCCCGACCAATGGGATCGTGAGCATGACCAGCATCGTCCCGGCGAACGCGAAGAACGGTTCGGGCATGCGCCGCGCCGTGAGGAACCCGAAGAGCACCGCCGCGAACAGCGATCGCAGGAGGTTCGTGCCCAAGCGATAGCGCACGAGGTCGCTACGTGAGACCGGCGCGCTGAACGCCAGCTCGACCTCTTCCTTCGGCAGATACAGGCCGCGGAATTGGAACGCGCCGACGATGGTCAGCACCAGGAGGACGAGCAGCCCGATTTCGGCCCCGAATCGCGCGATTGCGGGGTCGAGCTCGGCAGCCGGCGAGATACGCCGTCCGAGCACCATGACCGCGATCCAGCCACCGAGCAGGAGCACGCCGACACCCAAGAAGATCCACGACGACGGTCGACGGAGTTTTCGGACCTGTAGGCGCAGGCCGCCGACGAACTTCAGCCAGAAGAGGAGTCGCAGCGCGGGATGACCGAACAAGTGCGTCACTCGGCTTTCGGACGCGCGCTGCTCGCGCCGACGGGAAGGCCGGGGTCGGTCGCGGTGAGGAAGATGTCCTCGAGGTCCTGATCCTCGCCGAGCGCCAACGTCGAGCGCGCTTCCTGCAGCGTGCCTTCGAAGCGCTTCGTGCCGCGATCGAGGATCAGGATGCGATCGGCCAACTCCTGGATGAGCTCGAGTTGATGCGACGACAACACGACGGCCGCTCCGGTACGAGCCAGTCCGCGGATCTCGTCCTTCGCAGAACGGATGGCGCGCGGATCGAGGCCCGACAGCGGTTCATCCATCAGCACGAGCGCGGGTGAGTGGATCCACGCCATGCAGAACGCCAGCTTCTGCCGCATCCCACGCGAGAGTTCCCCGCCGAGCGCGTTGCGCTTCTCGGTGAGTTCGAAACGCTCGAGCAAGTGATCCGCGCGCTGCTGCCAGTCGCGCACGCCGTACAGCGCGGCCGAGAACCGCAGGTGCTCGATCACGGTCAACGTGTCGAACGGTTGCGGATCGTCGGGAATCCAGGCGAGTCGGGATTTTGCCGCGACTTCCTCGGCCGCGAGGTCGTGGCCCGCCACGAGGACGCGTCCCGACTGGATCGGCAACACGCCGACGATCGAGCGCAGCGTCGTCGTCTTCCCGGCGCCGTTGGGCCCGACGAGACCCAGGATCTCGCCTTCCCGCACGCTGAACGAGAGATGCTCGACCGCGCGGTGGTTCTCGTACTCCTTCGAGAAGTCCTCGACGACGAGCATGTTGCGGCGCTCGCCCGTGGGCTGGAGCAGGGATTCCGGAGTCGTCGATTCCACTTGGAGGCGCGTCCGCGCGAGCAGAGTTCTTGGGCGTTTTCGAGGGCGCCTGGATGGACCATCGCACCCAGCTTCGCCCATAGTAGGGACTCCCGTTCCCGCGTCCCACGACTGCACGACGATGATCCCATGACCCAAAACACCTCGACACCCGCGACGGCCGCCGCGACCGGCCCTTTCGTCCTACCGCCGCTGCCCTGGAAGGACGACGCGCTCGCTCCGTTCGTCTCGGCGCAGACGATTTCCTTCCACTACGGCAAGCACCACAAGGCCTACGTGGACAACTTGAACAACCTGTCCAAGGACAAGCCTTGGGCGAAGATGACCCTGGAAGAGGTCGTGAAGGCCTCGGCCAAGGACTCCGCCGCGCAGGGGATTTTCAACAACTCGGCGCAGATCTGGAACCACACCTTCTTCTGGCACTCGATGCGCCCGAGCGGTGGCGGGACGCCTAGCGGCAAGCTGCTCGAGAAGATCACGACCGACTTCGGCTCGTTCGATGCGTTCAAGACCCAGTTCGCCGACGCGGCAAAGACGCAGTTCGGCAGCGGTTGGGCTTGGCTCGTCCTCGAGGCCGGCAAGTTGAAGGTCGTGAAGACGCCCAACGCCGAGACGCCGCTGACGGGTTCCGCGAAGCCGCTGCTCACGTGCGACGTGTGGGAGCACGCGTACTACCTCGATTACCAGAATCGTCGCCCGGACTACGTGACGACGTTCTTGGACAAGCTCGCGAACTGGGAGTTCGCGGCCCAAAATCTCTGAACAGCTCGCTGGAGCGGGTGAGTGCTCGACGCTGTCTGCGTAGCGAGGCGAGTACGGAGGCAGTCTCGACTCCGCCGTTTTCGATCCGACCCAGCGCGCGGCTTCTGCCGCGCGCTGGAATCGA
>JAYTBY010000467.1:0-7856 GCA_043736755.1 Planctomycetota bacterium
GAGTTGCGCGCCGCGCGCGCCAAGAACTCGAACGGACGGAAACCCCGCGATTCACCCATCGGAAATCGTTCCTTTCGGAATGTCCCCGGACTCCACGAACGCCGACGTGGCGATCGCGGGACGGGGGAGCCGCTGGGGAGCAGGTCCGGTGCGTTGTACCGCCGGAGCCTGAGCCGGTTACGCGCTTCGAACGCGCGCAATCCCTGAGTTCGAGCGCGCGCGAATCAGAGATCGAAACGCGTCGTCACGCGCGAACCGTGACCGTCGCCGCGCGGTACGCGGGTCGGGTCGGGGGCGAAGGGTAGGACGAGCCCGGTCGGGAGCGAGTGCGCGCCATCCATGACCGAAGCGACGTGCGGGCCCGGACGGAGTTCGATGAGTTCGAGTTCGAGCCCGGCCGCGCCGATGCCGGCGAATTCGAGGATGTGGCCGGTCGGCGGCTCGCCCGTGAGCTCCAACGAATCGGAACGGATGCGCGCGACCTCGAACGCATCGGCCGGGAGGGTCAGCACGAACCCGCTCGCGCCGCGCGGCGACTTCAGCGTGAGTCGCACTCGACGTCGCGCGTCCGTGCGTTCGATCTCGACGACCTCGGCGGTCGGCGACGGCTCCGCGTGACGCGGCGCGGGAAACCAGTGGATCACGCGGTTCGTGCCTGAGCCGATCTTGGGCTCGACGAGGGCCGCGTCCTCACTCGAGAGCGTGGTCGGCATGAGTTGGCCGAACGTGCGGACGACCCAGCGCGACTGCTCCGGCTCCTGCACGTGCGTCGCGTTCGTCCAGCCGGGTGTGTCGTTCGTGCGATCGGCTTGCACCGCTGCGATCACGAAGAACGTGGTCACGAGAACCGCGAACGTCAGCGCGAGCCGTGAAGCCACACGCGTGAGCACCGGTGCGAGCGCGCAGGCCGCGAGCCCGGTGATCGCGCCCGGCACGAACGCGGCGGCGTAACCGAGCGCGTCCTCGATCGCGCGGAAGAAGGGCAGCCAGATCGAGGCACCTCCGAGGAACGCGGCCAGGACGACGGCCAGCGTCCGTCGTGCTGTCGGCTGCGATCCGAGCACGAGCGACACGACGCTCGCGACGATGGCGGGCAGGACGAGGATCGCGCACGCCGCCGGCTCGACGATCGCGAGCACGAGTCCGAGGATCGCGATCGCGCTCCAGATCCCGAGGGAAAGCGCGTGCGGCGTCGCGCGTCGCACAGCCGGAATGAAGCCCGAGAGCGTCGCGCCGAGGAGCCCGAGGAAGAGCGCGGCGAAGCTCCACACCGGCGGTCCTTCCGCGAACCACGGATCGTTCGTCTCGTGGAAGCCACGTTGAAGGAGTTCGAAGGCCCACGTGAGGAGTGCGGTGACGACGACGCCGAGTGCGAGAGCGAACGCACCGACCGCGAGCTCGCGCATACGCACGCGTGCGCGCCATGCGGCGACGCCGAGGAGCGCGAGCGCTGCTGCGGCGAGCACGGGACTCCACCCACGCGGCCACCGCACGACGAAAAGTCCCAGGACGTCGTGCCAAACGAGCTGAGCGCGCTCGGCGTGTGGACGACCCAAATCGAGCGTGTCGATGGCGCGGATCCCAGCGAGCGCTCCATCGGCGATGTGTTGGAGACTGCGCCGATCGAGATGTTCGAGGTCGTCGCGCGGCGTGTGGTAACGCCGCACGCCGCCGATGAACGCGAAGTTGAGTCCGGTCCAACCGGCGTCGAGGAACACGGAAAGATCCGTGTCGTTGGGCAACTTGTCGTAGACGAGCGCCGCAATCGAACTCGTGGCCGGCTTCGAGGAGAGTTCCGCGAAGCGTCCGATCGCGTCGCCGACGCCCGGTCCGGTCTGGAAGAGATACGCGAGCCCACTCGTGCCGCGCGCTTCGAGGTTGACGACGGCGCGCACGTCGCGCGCGAGCGGACTGCCCTTCACGAACGCGCACGCACCCGACAAATCGACTTCTTCGCCGTCCGTGATCAGGACGACGAGATCGTGCTCGAGCGGCGGCCCGTGCTTCAGCGCGCGCACGACCTCGATCACGGCAGCGACTCCCGCGCCATCGTCCGACGCGCCCGGTCCCGCGGCGACCGAGTCGTGATGGCACGCGATCGCGATCGCTGGCTGCGACCCACTGCGACCTTCGATCCGACCCACGATGTTGCGCACGCGCGTGACGACGCCGTTCCACCCGCTGACGAGTGCGTCCTCGATGCGCGCCTCGACACCGATCCGCGCCAGCTCGTCGACGATGCGCTCGACGACGCGCGCATGTGCGACAGAGCCGACCGGGTGCGGGGCTTCGTCACCGAGGATTCGCGCGAGCGACGCATGCGCTCGGCCCGCGGAGACGAGCGCTGGATCGGCCTCGACGGCGAGCGGGGCCGGCGGCTGCGCGGCCGTGAACGCGATCACGGTCGCGATCAGGAACACGGCGATCGCGGCGCAGGCTCCGCGCATTCCGGCAGATGCTGCAGGGGGGGGATTCACGTCCTCCAGAGCCTAGCCGCGGAGGTGGCTCAGTTCCGATCCTCTGTCGGTCTTCCGCGCTTGTCGGCCCCCCGCGTGGGCGAGTACCTTCCTCCGCTCGAATCGCGCCGTAGAACGTCGGATCACGTCACAGGAACGAGAGTCACATGGGTCAACTGAACGCCGGAGAGCTGCGCAAGGGCATGCTCGTCATCTACCAGGGCAAGACCTGCACGGTGATCGACTGGAACATCTGGAAGAGCGATCGGCGCAGCCGCATCCAGATGCGCGTGAAGGACCTGCTCACCGGCCGCATCAGCGAGATCACGGGTCAGCCCGATGACCGCTACGACGTGCAGGAGTCCGAGCGCATCGCCCTGTCGCACAGCTACAAGGACGGGAACGACGAGGTCTTCTACACAGCGTCGGGCGAGGAGTACCGCTGCCCGGCCGCCGCGGTCGAGGACGTGCTGCGCTGGAAGGCCGATACGTACGAGGGACTGCTCGTCGACAGCAAGTTGCTCACCGTGAACCCGCCGGAGTCGATCGTCGCCGTGGTCACCGAGACGACGCCGTCGATTCGCGGAGTTCAGAACGGGTTGAAGGATGCAGTGCTCGACAATGGCCTCACGGTCAAGGTCGGGATGGTGATCAACATCGGGGACAAGGTCAGGATCGATACGGAGACGATGGAGTACAAAGCACGCGTCTCTTGAGACGCGTGCCACAAGTACTGGCGCGGTCTCCGCAGCTCGCTTCTGGTCGCGTGCCCTTCCGGTTTCTTCTCCCTCTCCCGTGCGCGCACTGCTCTCCGCTCCCGTCCGAGAGCGTGTGAAGAATTCACGCGCTCAGCGCCACGGAGCGACGCCGATGGTTCCTGAGAGGCTTTGAAGAAATCGATCCTACAGCCTCTCAGACCCTCGTTGCGCCGCTTCCGCGGCGCGTCGCTTGTGATTACTTCACAAGCTCTGAGCGCGCGTTGGCTCGATTCCTTCACGCTCTCTCAGTAAAGCCGCAGCCCACACGACGGACACGCCCGCGGCCCCTTCGCGAACTCCGTGAGACACGCCGGGCACGTCAACGAATCCGCATCGAGATCGACGACCGTCTCGGCCGACTTGCGCGCGAGCGGGTCCAACTCCGACAACCAGCTCTCCTCGATGTGGCCGAGTGCCGCGCGCACATCCGGGCCCGCGACCGCGAGCCACAGCTTCGTCCCTCAGGAACTGCACTTCTCCTTCGGAGGCGAGACGATCTCCCCCGTGATGCCGTTCTCGGCCAGCGAGCCCTTCAAGCGGCGCAAGTGATCGAGCCCGCCCTCGGCGACGACGTGCAAGTTTCCGTGTTGGTGCATGACTCCAGAGCGTACCCCGCTCCGCTCGAACTTGATCGATCGTGAGGACAGGCCGTACGCTTCGGGTACCCATGTCCTCGAAACCCGGATCCTCTGCCGTGAGCGACGGCCTACGCATCGAAGCCGACGCGCAATTCCTGCCGGACAAGTCCGAGCCCGATCAGCGCCACTTCCTCTACGTCTACCGCATCCGGATGGTGAACGAAGGCACGCGCCGCGCGAAGCTCACGTCGCGCTACTGGAAGATCCTCGACGCGAACAACGAGCTGCGCGAAGTGCGCGGCCCGGGCGTCGTCGGCCGCTATCCCGACCTCGCACCCGGCGAGCGCTTCGAGTACTTCAGCTCGTGCCCGCTCTCGACGCCGTGGGGGACGATGGAAGGTGCGTTCCACTTCGAGCGCGAGGACGGGACGCCCTTCGAAGCGAAGGTGGCGCGCTTCTTCCTCGTGCCGAGCGCGCCGGCGGTGCTCGAAGCCGCCGCGGCGCGCGAGGCGTGAGGACTGCGCCGTCGCGGCGCTCCCACCCTCGCGTCGCCTGCGGTCAGACCCGCGTCGTCGATCGACGACGCGCGATCACGCGCCCCAGCTCACCGAGATCGCGTTCGACAGGTTGAACGTCGAAGCGGTGCAGTAGCTCGCCGCGTTGCGATACCAGACTTGGTACGTGCGCGTCCCCGGCGTCACGACCTGTCCGCGGACCGAGACGGACGGATCGCCGGCCGTTGGGTACTGCGAAGCGCCGGTCGTGTTCGTTTTCGTGCCGAGGCGCACGATCGTGCCGCCCGCGCAGCGAATTCCGTCGCCGAACGCCGTGGATGTCTGCGTCGTACCCTGGAAGTAGAGCGCGGACGAGTCAGGCATGCCGCTGCCCGCGAGCACGACCGTGTCGTTCGCGAGGCTCGAGTTGCCGGATCCCGCGATCAACGCTCCCGTCGGATTGACGCTGTTCGCGCAGCCGCGTCCCGGTCCGCCGTTGTTGCCGCACGGACACGCGGTCGGGCCGGTGCCGTCGCCGAAGCAGAAGCCCGTGCAGGCACACACCGCGCACCCTTGGATCGTGTTGCCCCCGATGCATCCGCCCTGCTGACAGATCGTGAAGCAGCCTGGATCGGCGATGCCGACGACGCGGACGTAGTCGCCGACCTGGAACGTCGCGTAGTCCGACAGCAACCATGTGCCACCGCTGTCCGCTAGGAAGAGGGTGGGACAGGTGGCGCCCCGCACGAGCGTGCCGCAGCCGTCGAAAGGAGTCTGCGCCTGCGCCGCGCGCGAAGAGGCCAACCCTGCGACCAAGAACAGCGCGAAGCAGATGTTCGCGCGCCAACCCGTGACCGGGACATTCGAGTGACGAACCATAGGACTCTTTCTCCCCTGCCAGGCGGAGCAGACTAGCCCGGATCTCTCACCAGGTTACGGGATCCGATCTGGCCGAACGGCGATCGAGCTGGTGAGGAGCGCTGGTCTCCCGCTCCTGGAGCGTCACGGACAGCTACGGACCGACAGCTACGGTGCGGGGTGAGGGCTACGGAGAGTGGCCGTCGGTCGCAAGTGCTGGATCCTCTTCGGCAACGACCGCGGTGGACCGACCGCGGGGGTGATGCACGGACAGATCGCGACGTGCACGGAGGACGACCTCGATACTCGTACGCACTGCTGCTGCATGTCGGCCTGGTGTGCGACGTGCGCGCGTCGAGGGCCCGCGAGTGGAAGGCGGAGTGGGCTTCCTTGGTCGACGCTCAGCGCGCGAGCATCTTGAGGAAGCCGTCGAACGTGAGCGCGACGAAGAGGATTGGGATGATCCCGAAAAATCCGCCCGCTGGGACGATAACGGCCGCCACCACGATCCCGAACACCACCATCCCGCCGAGGATGACGAGCGTAGCGAGCTACCCCGCGATGTGTCCCGCGCTGCCGATCCGGCGCTCGAGGAGTCGCGGCCGCCCCGGATCCGCTTCGATCCGCGCGAAGCGACGCTCGCGTGCTTCCGCGCGCGGCGGGCGTGCAACCTCGAGCTCACTCTCGGAGTAGTGGCAGACGATCTGCGTCCCAGGTCGCAGTACGCGTGCGCCGCGGTCCGGGCCGTTCTTCGGCGGCGGGCGCGGCACTTACCAGAGCATGCCCTCGTCGTCGGTCCGCGCAAGCTGCGCGCATGGCCGTCGCGGGGAGCGTCCCGTACCGTGACGCCCATGCGCATCGCCCTCCCGATCCTCCTCCTCGCGGCCTGTTCGACCCCGACGACCGAGCACACCATCGAGCCGCGTGCCCCGACGCTCGACGCGCGCTTCACAGGCGCGACGCTGCGATTCGACTACGACCACGTCGGCACCGCGTCGGCCGAGTACGTCGCTCCGCACGCCTACCGCATCGAAGGTGCGTGGGCCGGCAGCGCGACGGTCCTCGAGGATCCGAGCGGCCTCGGGCTCTACCGGTTCATCGTGCGCGACGCCGCGAGCAGCTCGGTCCTGTGGTCGCGCGGTTTTTGCAGCATCTTCGGCGAGTGGGCCACCACGGGGCCGGCGAAGACCACGTGGCGTTCGTTCCAGGAATCGCAGCGCTTTCCCGAGCCCGTCGGCCCCGTTGTCCTCGCGCTGGAGAAGCGCGACGAGCGCGGCGCTTTCCGCGAATTCTGGCGCGGCGACCTCGATCCGAAGTCGCGCTTCGTCGACCGCGTGCCGGCCGCCCCGTGGATCACACCCATCGAGTTCGAGGTCAATGGGCCGCCGGCGACGCAAGTGGACTTGCTCCTGCTCGCCGAGGGCTACGCCCAGGACGGACAGGCGAAGTTCGAGGCCGACGCGCACCGGATGATCGAGGCGCTGTTCAAGACCGAGCCTTGGAAATCACGTCGTGGCGACGTGTCCGTGCGGGGCATCTTCGTCTCGAGCTCGAAGACGAACGGGATCAGCAACCCGCGCAAGAGCGAGTGGCGGCGCTCCGTGTTCGGCACGTCGTTCAACGCGTTCGACAGCGATCGGTACGTGCTCACGTACGAGGACCGACAGCTCCGCGAAATCGCGGCGCACGCGCCCTACGACGCGCTCGCGATCTTGATCGACGACCGCAAGTACGGCGGCGGCGGCATCTACAACTTGTGGACGACGGCGACCGTCGACACGGAACCGGCCGAGTACGTGTTCGTGCACGAGCTCGGTCATTCGTTCGCGGGACTCGCCGACGAGTACTACACGTCGCAAGTCGCGTACGAGTCGTTGCCGCCGGCGGGTACCGAGCCGTGGGAGCCGAACGCGACGGCGCTGCTCGATCCGATGCAGTTGAAGTGGCGCGATCTCGCCGACGCCGCGACGCCCTTGCCGACCCCGTGGCGACAGACCGAGTACGACGCCGCGGATCTCGCGTACCAAGCGCGTCGTCAGGAGTTGATCGCGCGCGGCGCGTCCGAGGAGGAGAACGAGGCGCTCATGCGTTCCGCGCGCGAGACGTCGGGTCCGTTCCTCGCGAGCGAGCGTTGGAGCGGCCGGGTCGGCGCGTTCGAGGGCGCGAGCTACGAGGCGAAAGGCCTGTACCGTCCTTCAGCGGACTGCATCATGTTCACGCGCAATCCCGTGCCGTTCTGCGCCGTGTGCCGCCGCGCGATCGAGCGCGCCATCGATCTTTACACGCGCTGACCGGCGCGCGTGCCCAGCGTTCGCGCTGCGGCTATCCTGCTCGCCCCCGAAGAGGCCCCACCATGACGACGACCAAGACGAACACCCCCGACCGCTACTCCAAGGCTCTCGACACCGCAGATCCGCTGCACGTCCTGCGCAAGACGCCCAAGCGACTGCGCAAGCTCCTGCGCGAAGCGAAGGACAGGGAGCTCGCGTGGAAGGCCGACTCGTCCGTGTGGTCCGTGCACGAGATCGTCGGACACCTTGCCGACAACGAGTTCGTGTTCGGCTCGCGCGTGCGCTTCGTCGCCTCCGAGGATCGCCCGCTCCTGCCGGCGTACGACGAGAAGCGCTTCGTCGCGGGACTCGGTCTCGACCGCGCGACGCTCGAGGACTTGTTCGACGCCTGGGTCGCGGCGCGCGCGGCGAACGTGCACCT
>JAYTBY010000468.1:0-1580 GCA_043736755.1 Planctomycetota bacterium
ACTTTGGCGCGATACTCGCGCGACCAAGCGTCCGTCGTGTAGGGCGAGGTAGTCGCCAACGGATCCTGCATGGCGCCGGAAACATACGGGCCGGCCCAACCCGGGGCCTTCGACTTGCGCTCGAGATCGAGAACCTTTTTGGGCGACTGGTTCGTGTCGCGAAAGTACTCCTGCGCGGCGGCGCCGACTTGCACCAGCTCCTCACGAGTCGCCTTGCGCGCAGCGGACGAGAGCGCCTTGGATGCGACCGGGATCGCTGCCCCGGCGAGCATCGCCATGATGGCGACAGCGACCAGGATTTCGATGAGCGTGAAGCCGCGCTCAGCCTTCGGAACGGAATTCAAGCTGCGCATCGGAGAATCCTCGAGATCCGGGCACTAGAGACCGGGGTGAGGAGATCGACCAGCGAGCGGCGAGGACTTGAGCCGCCCGGCCCCCGAGTCAGCCCATGTTGTCGTACAGGTCGAAGATCGGCAGCAACGCGGCCAGCAAGATGTAGCCGACGACGACGCCCGAAACGATGAGGAGCAGGGGCTCCAGCAGCGTCAGGAATCGTTTGACGGTACGCGGGACCTCGTCGTCGTAGAACGACACGACGCGGACGAGGCAGTTGTCGAGCTCGCCCGTCTTCTCGCCGACCGAGACCATCTGGACGAGCAGTCGATCGACCTCGGGCTCCTTCTCGAGCGCTTCCGCGATCGTCGAGCCGTGGCGAACTCGTTCCGTAGCACGAATGAACGCGGCTTCGAGCGCCGCGTTGCCGCACGTCGACCCACTGACACCGAGCACCGTGAACACGTCGCATCCCGCCGACTGCAGAATGCTCGCGGTTCCCGCGAATCTCGACGTGGCGATCTGTCGCAACACCGTCCCGAGTCGGGGCACCCTGAGCAGCGCGCCATGGAGAATGATCCGACCCTTCGGCTGGCGAATCGCCCACAGAAACCCGGTGACGAGCACGGCGCCACCGAGCGCGAGCCACACGATGTTGCCGCGCAGGAAATCCGAGAGGCCCAGGACGACACGCGTCTGTGCCGGCAACGAGTCGCGGCCACCCGGAAACAACGTGAGGATCTTCGGCAGCACGTGATAGAGCAGCAGCACGATGAGCCCGCAGATCGCGAAGATGAGCATCGCCGGATAGATGAGCGCCTGGCTCGCGGTCGCCTTGGTCGCGCGCACCCACTCGATGTTCTTCGCCAGGCGCACGAGCACGGCGTCGAGTGCACCGGAGGCTTCACCCGCCGCCACCGATGCGCGATAGACGTCCGGAAACGCGCGCGGATAGCGCTCCAGGATCGTCGACAGTCGATCCCCTTGCCGCAGGGCGGCGACCATCTCGATCACGAGTTCCCGATCGCTTTCCTGCTGCATGCGCTGACCGATGCCCTCGAGACCTTCGACGAGGGGCACGCCTGCGCCAGTGACAGCGGCGAGCTGGGTCGTCATCGCGATCAGATCGTGCTGCTTGAGCTTGCGCCGCGCAGGGTTCATCGAGGCCGACGCCACATTGGCGCGCAAGA
Source organism: Planctomycetota bacterium (assembly GCA_043736755.1). Lineage (GTDB taxonomy): Bacteria > Planctomycetota > UBA1135 > UBA1135 > JAEUHZ01. Next base: position 1,524 of record JAYTBY010000468.1, read on the forward strand.
GCGTCAAGCTCTGCGCTTCGAGTTCACGGTCCAGTTCGGCCTCGTTGCGCGCGACAG
>JAYTBY010000469.1:0-3583 GCA_043736755.1 Planctomycetota bacterium
CGCATAGGCACGCGCATAGGCCGGATCGCCGTAGACGAGGAGTTTCGGGTCGAGGTTCGGTTCGTTCACGCGCGACTCATCGTGACGCGCCGCGAGCGCTCGCGGAACGATGGACTTGGCGGGAACTCCGCGGGCGGTGATGCTGCGCTCCCATGTTCGATCCCGACACGGACCGCGCGATCCGCGCTGCGCTCGCGGCGCACGCCGGCCAGCGCCGCAAGAGCGACGAAGGCACGCCGTACATCGCGCACCCGTTCCACGTCGCGTTGATCCTCGCTCGTCTCGGATGTCCACCGCGAATCCTGCAAGCGGCGCTGCTCCACGACGTCGTCGAGGATTGCGAAGGCTGGACGACCGCGCGCGTGGAGCACGAGTTCGGCGCCGGAGTCGCATCCGTCGTCGCGGAGCTCACCGAGGACAAGTCGCGGACATGGGAAGAGCGCAAACACGCGCAGATCCTTCACGCGCCGCTGCTCTCGCGCGATGCGCTCGCGGTGAAGTCCGCGGACAAGCTCCACAACCTGCGGACGCTGGCGCTCGACTTGCGCGCCGCGCCGGATCGCGACGCGTTTTGGACACGTTTTCGTGGTGGACGGGAACGCACGCTGTCGCACGCACGTGAACTCGTGAATGCACTCGCGACGCGCTGCGATCCAAGGCTGGCTGCGGATCTGCGCGAGGCTATCGACGACCTGGACCAGGCCAGCGTGTCGTGAGCGTCCGTGCCGGCCGCACGGCGAACGAGGCGTCTGTGGGAGCGACGCCGCTCGCTGCGCCAACCGTCCGAGGGAGCGACGCCGCTCGCTGCGCCAACCGTCCGACGGCGACCTGCCGCAACCCGGGTTCTCGGGGTAGCTTTGGACGAAGCCATGCCCCGCATCTCGACCGTGCTCGCTGCGTCTTTCTTCGCCGTTCCCGGTGTTGCGCAGATCCAGATCGTCACGATCCCGTGTTCCGCGGACGTCGCGATCTATGCCGAATCAGGGACGGTGGCCAACGGCGCCGGCGAGAACCTCTTCGTCGGCGCGAACAGCTTCGGCAACGCGCGCCGCTCGCTCGTGCGCTTCGATGTCGCGGCCGCGATCCCCGCCGGTTCGATCGTCGTCGGTGGGCAACTCGCGGCCACGGTGAACCAAGGCAACACGGGCGCGGAGCCGTTCGCGGCGCGGCGTGTGCTCGTGAGTTGGAACGAAGGCTCGTCGAATCCGAGCGGGTCGGAAGGTCAAGGCACAGCCGCAGCTGGTGCGGATGTGACCTGGACCCTGCGCGATGTCGCGGCGAATACCGCGTGGACGAGTCCGGGCGGCGATCTCGCTCCCGCGGCTGCATCCACAGGTTCTCTCGCGACTCTCGGAGGTGCCGCGTTCGACATCACGGACGTCGCGATCGCGGACGTGCACGGTTGGCTCGCGCAGCCGAGTTCGAACTTCGGCTGGGCGCTGATCGGGAACGAGAGCGCAAGCGGCAGCGCGAAGCGTCTCGACAGTCGCAGCGCCGTGAACGCGTCCGCGCGACCGACGTTGACGCTCACGTACTTCGCGCCGGGCGCGCAGCCCGTGTCGAGCTGCCCCTCGAATGCGAACTCGACGGGCGTACCGGCGGCGCTCACCTCGACGGGATCGACGAGCCTCGCGTCGAACACGTTCGCGTTGAGCGTGGTGAGCGTGCCGTCGGCGACGAACGGGCTGTTCTTCTTCGGCACACGAGGCGCGGCTCCGACAGCTTTCGGCGACGGCCGTTTGTGCGTGGTGGCCCCGTTTCGACGCCTCGGCGTCGTGGGTGTCGGTCCCGCGGGCGCCGCGTCGTTCGCGCTGGATTTCACGACGTTTCCGGGCAACCTGATCGCCCCCGGAACGACCGCGACGTTCCAATTCTGCTTCCGCGATCCCGCCTTGGGCGCGAGCGGGTTCAACCTCTCGAACGGATTGCTCGCACCGTTCTTCCTCTGACCGGGCCGGATCGACAGTTCGTCGCCGCGTCGCGGTGGGCGCGCGAGGAGTCACGGGGACATGACGGTCATCGTCGGACAGGCGAAGCGGCGAGACAGACTCACGCGTTCGTGGTTGCGGCGCCGCTCAACGAACTCCTCAGGCCATCGGCGCGACTGCGCCCGAGTTCGCGAGAGCCGTGAGCACCCGCGCCCGACTCGCGGGGCGACAGACCATGAACTCGTCCACGCGCGGATCGGCTTGGTTGTAGACGAGGTTCGCTCCGGTGAGTCGCGACACGCTCCAGCCCAACGCACGCGCGACGATCTCGGGCGCGCACGTGTCCCACTCCTTCAAGCCCTTGCGATGCGCGTAGACGTCCGCTTCGCCGAGTAGGAGCAGCGCGACCTTGTTGCCGACGCTGCCCGAGAGCACGGAACTCGCGCCAATTTCGGCCGCGAAAGCCGGCATCCACGACGGTGTGTGACTGCGCGAGACCGCGATGCGCGTGACCACCGGTTGCGGCGAATCGCCACGCGCTGCCGCGCCCGGACCGATCAGTCCGCCCCATGCGCGCGCGCCGTCGAGCACGCCCCACAAGACGCGACCTTGGGCCGGCAGCGCAACGACGCCGACCGACGGCTTGCCATCGACGATCAATCCGACGTGAACCGCCCAATCGGCGCGGTTTTGGCTGAACTCGCGCGTCCCATCGAGCGGATCGACGATCCAGACGCGCGAGCTCGTGAGGCGCGCGCTCGAATCCGCGGTCTCCTCCGAGAGGATCGCGTCGTCCGGGAAGCGGCCACGCAGGAACCCTTGCAGGAAACCGTCCGCGCCCTGATCGCCGACGTCCGCGAGAACGGTCTCGTCCTTCCAACGTCCGGTGGCGCGGACCGCCAGTGCGCGCTCACCCGCGATGCGCGCTGCGAGGATCACGGGCTCGAGGTCGGCGCGCGAATGCGCGGGCAGGTCGTGCGGCAACATGGAACACGTGTCGTCCCAGGAACCGAGAGCTCTGTCAAGGTGCTCGTGAGTCGTTAAACTCCCGCTCTCGAACCCCGCGCCCAGGAAATCCAATCATGCCCATCGACGTCGGCACCGCCGCACCTGATTTCACGCTCAAGACCCAAGACGAGAAGGACTGGAACCTCTCCGCCTACAAGGGCAAGAACGTCGTCCTGCTCTGGTACCCGCTCGACTGGAGCCCGACCTGCGAGAAGGAGATGTGCAAGGTCAGCCAGGAGCCCATTCTCGCCGGCAACGACGTCGTCGTGGTCGGGCTCAGCCGCGACTCGACGTGGTCGCACAAGGCCTGGAAGACCTCGAAGGGGATCGCCTACGACCTCCTTGCGGACCCGATGCTCGAGGCGACGGCCAAGTTCGGCCTCGTGCATCCCGCGAAGTTCATCAGCCACCGCGCGACCGTGATCCTCGACAAGACCGGCAAGGTCGTATTCGCCGAGGTCCAAGAGAAGACGGGCGACGAGCGGAACTGGGCGCCGATCCAGGCCGCGCTGAAGTCGCTGAAGTAGTCGGCGAGTACGCGAGTATCTGCGCCCGGTGCCTGGCTCGACTTTCCGCTACTGACCCAATTCTGGGTCAGTAGCGGGTGCGCCTGGCAGGCGCAACAGACAGGAGGTGCGAATCCAAAC
>JAYTBY010000470.1:0-1576 GCA_043736755.1 Planctomycetota bacterium
GACGGCGTCGAGCTGTACCCCGAGTCACCTCTCACCGGTCGCATCGTCGACCTCGACGGGAAGCCCGTCGCGCGCGCGATCGTGCGGTCGCGCGAGGTCTGCGCTCACGCAATTTCCGCGGCGGAAACGACCACGGACGCCGAGGGACGATTCTCGGTCGTCGACTTCCCGACCGACGAACAAGGCGCCGAGCTCGAGGTGATCCCGCGCGAGCACGTGCCGCTCGCCGAACTCGACCTCGGCGTGCTTCGACGACTGCAAGCCCGCGATGGATCGTTCGACCTGTTCGTTCCGCGGCGTGCTCCGATCCAGGTGCGCGTGCTGGACGGCGACGGACTTCCATGTCTGCGCAGGCGCTGATGTGCCGCGTCGGCTTCAACGAACTCGTGCTGGCGCGATCCGGACTCTCGCCCGCTGCTTCCGTGCCTCGAACCCAGGGATTCCCATGACTCCGAAACCCGTGATCCTTCCTCCGCAAGCGCATCCGTGGCACGTGGCCGGTCACATGGCCCGGCGCGCGCTCACGCTCCTGCCTCTATCCGTTGGAACGCTCGGCCTCGGGATGGCGATCTATCACTGGGTCGAGGGACTCCCGTGGTCCGATTCGTTCCTCAACGCAGCGATGCTGCTCGGCGGCATGGGACCCGTCGATCGACTACAGACCGAGGCCGGCAAGTGGCTCGCTGGCGCGTATGCACTCTTCGCCGGCCTCGTGTTCCTGGTGCTCGCCGGGATCATGCTCGGTCCGGTGATCCACGCAGTCCTCCACCGCTTTCACCTCGAAAGTGCGGGCGAACCGAAAGTGTGACCGCTGTCTTGCCCGCTCGCACGTCGCATGAAATGTGCGCGGGCGGCCCCGAAGAGCCGCCCGCGCAGGTTCCAGGTTTGATGAACGAGCCCGGGCTCGTTCAGCAACTCAGCACTGGCTGAATCCGCACGCGTGGCACTTCACGCAGCCTTCTTCGAAGGACAGGGCTCCGTCGCAGCTCGGGCATTTCACCTTGTACTGCGACACGTTGCGCGGCGCAGTCGTCGGCTTCGTCATCGCCATCGGGGCCTGAGTCGGCATCGGGGCCGACATCGACGCGGAAGCCGAAGCCGACGCGGCGTTCTGCGCAACGTGCGCCGCAGCAGCGGCATTCGCAGCTTCGGAGGCCTTGTAGTAGCCGGTCTTGTCGAGGTCCGGCGACGCGGTCCCGAGCAGCAGCGCGTGCAGACCGTTCTGCTCCTTCGCCTGCAGGTAGCGGCTGAGCGCCGTCGCGAGCCCGTCGGCGAGCGACATGATGCGCCCGTCCTTCGTCGGCACGGAGAGGCTCGAGCCGATGCCTTCGAGTTGCTTCATCGCCATCTTCAAGCTGCCGTTGCTGCGCAGCCAGAGCGACAGGATGCGGCAGATCGCTTCGAGGTCGGAGTTGGCGACGTCGCCGCCCTTACCGAGTTGCGCGAAGACCTCGCGCTCGCGGCAGGAGATCGGATCGACCGACACCTTCACGTGCATGTTGCCGAACGGCGTCATCTGGCGGATGCGCAACGACGGCATGATCTCGGGCAACTTGATCGGGTTCAGTTCTTCCTG
>JAYTBY010000471.1:0-1576 GCA_043736755.1 Planctomycetota bacterium
CGCCTCCAGAACGCCTCCAGAGCCCGAGTTCGCCTGGTAGGCCGGCACGAGAGTGAGCTGCGCGCATCCAAGCGGGGCGCGGTGTGGCGGCGCCATGCCCACGGTCCGCTGCCGAGCGCCTCCAACCGCCTCGAGTCGGCTCCCGAAGCTACGCAGGGCAGCAGGACGGACGTAGGAGCGACCGGATCCACACCTCCGCGGCCTCCAGCGACGATCGGGTGGGCACCGAAACCCTACCCTCTCCTGGAGGTCATCCGCTTGAAACTCCTATCCCCGAGCCGCGCTTCGAGGACACGGCGTTCCTGCGCAGCGCTGGCCAGCAACTCGACGAGCAGCGCGACTTCGCGCTCGAGCCGCGTGATGCGGCGATCGCGCTCTGCGATCGCGCTCTGCGATCACGCTCTGGAGCGCGTCGAGTTCGGTCTCTTGTCGCGGCGCCGTATGCACGAGTACATGGACGCAGCTCGACGACATTTCGTTCGCCAAGAGCACGAAGTCATGGGCGCATCGTGCAGATTCTCACTGCGCTTCAGCTCGCCGCTCGCCTCCACTTCTTGCGCTCGCGCAGCTCGCTCGCCTCGATGCCGTTGATGAGCAACAGCAGCTCCTCGTAGCGCAGCTCGATGCGCGCGACACCACTGAGCTGCGGCCACGCGAACGTCCCGCGTTCGCGCCGCTTGGCGAACACCCACAGACCGCTCGAGTCGAAGTACAGGATCTTCAGCCGCGTGCGGTTGCGGCCGCAGGAGACGAACAGGTCGCCCGAGAGCGGATTGGCGCCGAGCTGCGCGCGCACCAGGCCGCTCAAGCTGTTGAACGACTTGCGCATGTCGGTCGCACCCGCCGCGAGGAACACGCGGCCCATCACGAGACCACTCAGCATGGGCGCAGCACCTCGAGCAGCTCGGCTACGCGGCACGCCTCGAAGTCGCGCGGCAAGCGCAGGCAAGCGCCGCCGGGGAGCGCGATCTCGTAGGTGGACGCTGACCCAGGCTGGGCGCGGGTCACGTCGACGGCGATGAGCTGCGGCTCGGCGATCGGCGTGATCGTGGACTTGCTCGATAGACGACGACGCCAGCCGTACAGCGTCCAGGCCGAGACGCCGTGCAGCGCGGCGAATCGTCGCAGGGAAAGCCCGCTCGATGCGTGGCTGGCGAGGAGCTGGGAGTAGTGGGACTCGAGGTCGGCCGTGCGGGCGGCCCGGCGTGCGGGAGGTGCGATCTGCATCGCGACAGACTGGCCGGCCGCGCGGGCGCAGGGCTACGGGGCGAGTGCGATTCGCAGCGGACGGTTACGTCTTTCAGGCCGCGCAGGATCGCCGTCGGCGCCTCCCGAGGCGTTGGGTGATCTTCGAGGTCGTGAGCGCGCGAAGTTCGTACACGCGCTTCCAGTTGATGGCCTGCAGCGGCGCGTGTGAGGCTCATGCGTTGCGCTCAGACTACAGACATCGACCATGGAACCGACCGCGCGCGCTGAGTCCGAAGAAGAAGAGAAGTCGCGCTTCACGGGCGAATGGGAACGCCCTGACTTGCGACTTGTGTCGCCGCCCATTCTTTAGGCTCTCCGGCAGGTTTAG
>JAYTBY010000472.1:0-7830 GCA_043736755.1 Planctomycetota bacterium
AGTGGATCTCTCTGGCTAGGCGCCGCGACGACGCGCATTCGTGGATGCTCGGAGGAGCGACAACGCCGCCAGGGAGATCCAGGTGGCTCGAATTCACACACGAACTTCGCGGACGGGACACTAGAGCCGTTCGTCCGCTCCGCGACCGAAGCGACACGTTGGCGGGTGCCGAGGTCCGGCGCCCACTCGGCGCCCGCTTTCGACGCGCGCTTCAGCCCGCGGATTGCGAACCCGGCTTCCACAAGATGTCTAGCTTGCCCAGGCCGTTCTGCACGCGCGCGAGGACGAACAGCAAGTCCGAGAGGCGATTCAGGTAGCGCAGCACCTCGACGTTCACGCGCTCCTTCTCGAGCGGGTCCGCGAGCATCTCGGACACGTGTCGCTCGGCTCGACGACATACGCAGCGCCCCAAGTGCAACCACGCCGACTGGGGCGTTCCGCCGGGCAGAATGAACGACTTCAGCGGCTCGATCCGTGCGTTGTCGCGATCGATCAGGTCCTCGAGCCGCTTGGTGTAAGTCGGCGTGATGCGCAAGCGCGCGCCGGCTTCGCCAGGGACGCAGAGGTCCGCACCGACGTCGAACAAATCGTTCTGGATCGCCTGCAACTCGCCGAAGTGCGGCTCGGCGATGCCGCTCGCGATCAAGAGGCCGAGCACGGACGACAACTCGTCGACCGTGCCGTACGCGGCGACACGCGGGTGGTGCTTCGTGACGCGTTGGCCGTCGCCGAGGCTCGTGAGCCCCTCGTCGCCGCCGCGTGTGTAGATGCGATCGAGACGGACCATGACTTTACTATCTTGCGTGCGAACACTCGGTCGGGCAAGAACGGAGAGTTCTTCTGGAAGACCTCCGTCTCGTCGCGGCCCTCGCGACGTAGCACCCGCTCCGCTTGCGAGACCATTCATGACCCTCGACGTCGAACGCGCCGTGCGCGACCGGTATGCCGCCGCGGCTCAGGCGGCGGAGCCAGCCCTGTGCTGCCCAGTTGACTACGACCCGCGTTTCCTGCAGGCAATTCCTGCTGAAATCCTCGAGCGCGACTACGGTTGCGGCGACCCCTCGCGCCACCTCCGAGTGGGGGAGACCGTGCTCGATCTCGGCTCGGGCGGCGGAAAGATCGCCTACATCGCATCCCAGGTCGTCGGACCCACGGGTCGCGTGATTGGCGTCGACGCGAACGACGCGATGCTCGAGCTCGCGCGGCGACACGCGCCGACGGTCGCTCGCACGATCGGTTGGAGCAACGTCGAGTTCCGGAAGGGCCGCATCCAGGACTTGGCGCTCGACGTCGAGGCTCTCGAGGGACGACTCGCGGGGACTCCTGTACGCAGTCCTCTGGAACTCGCGGAACTCGAGATCTGGATGGAAGAGCAGCGCCGCGAACGCCCCCTCGTCGCCGACGCGTCCGTCGACGTCGTCGTCAGCAACTGCGTGCTCAATCTGGTGCAAACCGCCGACAAGCGGCGCCTTTTCAGCGAGATGTACCGGGTTCTGCGTCGCGGTGGCCGGGTGGTGATCTCGGACATCGTCAGCGACGAGGACGTGCCCACGGACATGCAGAACGACCCCGAGCTGTGGTCGGGCTGTCTCTCCGGCGCGTTTCGTGAAGACCACTTCCTGCGAGCGTTCGAGGAGGCCGACTTCCATGGACTGCGCATCCTCGATAGACCCTCGACTCCCTGGCGCACCGTGCGCGGTATCGAGTTTCGCTCGCTGACCGTCGAAGCCTTCACGGGCAAGCGCGGTCCGTGCTTCGACCACGGACAGGCTGTCGTCTACCTCGGCCCGTGGAAGAGCGTGACGGACGACGACGGTCACGTCCTCGAACGCGGCCAACGCATGGCCGTGTGCGCGAAAACGTACGGCATCTACACGTCGGAGCCGTACCGCGCGTCCATCGCGCCGGTCGATCCGCTCGTGCCCGTCGATCATGCGGCCGCGCCTCTTTTCGCCTGTGACCGCGACCGTCGTCGCGATCCGCGCGAGACGAAGGGCCGCAACTACGAAGTGACCGACGTGGCCGAGTGCACACCGGGCGGACCCTGCTGCTGAGAACGCCGTGGACATCCTCCTCGTTCTCGCGCTCGGTGCGGCATTCCTTGCATTCTCGAACGGCGGGAACGACGTCTTCAAAGGGGTTGCAACGCTCTTCGGAAGCGGGATCGCCGGCTATCGCGCGGCGCTGACGTGGGCCACTGTCACGACAGCGGCCGGTGCCGTGTGCGCAGCGTTTCTCGCCGAGGGGCTCGTGCGCGCCTTCTCGGCGAAAGGCCTGGTGCCCGAAGCCGTCGCAACCTCCCCGGACTTCCTCGTCGCGGTCGTGTTCGGTGCAGGAGCGACCGTGCTCTTGGCCACGCGACACGGGCTGCCGATCTCGACGACTCACGCAATCGTCGGCGCGCTGACCGGAGCCGGGTTGGCCTCCACGAGCGGCGCGGTCGACCTCGGAATCCTTGCCCGTCAATTCGTGCTGCCGCTACTCTCGAGCCCGGTCGTCGCCTTGGCGCTAGGCGCAACCGTCTACACCGTCGCACGCGCTGCACGGAACCTCCTCGGAGCGGGCGCGGAATCGTGCGTCTGTGTCGAAGTACCCAGAGCACCAGTGGCGACATCAGGTCTCCCGCTTGCGGTCCGGATCACGAACTGTGATCCGAGCGTCGATCCGGGAAGAACACTGCGTTTCGGCATCCGCGCGACGAACGCGCTCGACGTCCTGCACTTCATCTCGGCAGGCGCCACGAGTTTCGCCCGTGGCATGAACGACGCGCCGAAGATCGCCGGACTCCTCGTCGTCGCGAGTGCTGACCGCGTCGGATCAGTCTGGATCCTGGCGTCAATTGCACTTGTCATGTCGATTGGTGGATTGCTCGGTGCCCGCCGCGTTGCGAAGACCGTCGCGCAGGACATCACGGCGATGAATGAGGGTCAGGGACTTGCCGCAAACGTCTCCACGGCAGCGATCGTCCTGCTCGCCAGCCGCTTCGGACTCCCCGTCTCGACCACGCACGTGTCGTGCGGCGCGCTCTTCGGAATCGGAACCGTGACGCGTCAGGCAAACTTGGTTGTGGTTCGCAAGATCCTCCTCGCGTGGCTATTCACCGTGCCTGTCGCGGCGGCGAGCGCCACAGCGGTCACCTTCGCAATTCGCGGACTTCACTCGACCTAGCGAAGCAGCCGCGATGGACGAGCACGGCCTGAGCGCCGTACTCTCCGCGCCACGTGAAAATCCAAGCCACGAGAGACCGCCGCGCAACGTGGCGCGAGAAGCTCTGGCGCGAGTGGTGCTTTCTGCGCGCGGTCCTCGCGCACCGCGGCTGGAGTCTGCTCGCTCTCGTGGGCCTGCTCGCCGGAGGAGCCGCGGCGTTTCGCGCACTCGAGCCCGGGCGCGAATCCACGTGGACCGAGAGCGTTTTTCGCGCGTGGTCACTGGTCTTCGGCGAGGCATCGGGTGCGTTCCCGCGCGACGGCTTCTTGCAGTTCCTCCATTTTTCGGTGCCCGTGCTGGGCCTCACCGTCGTCGTCGAAGCGATCGTCGAGGTCAGCCACATGGTTCGCGATCGACGTCGCGGCGAAGCGGAATGGTGTCGAATCATGGCGAACTCGATGGAGAATCACGTTGTCTTGGTTGGCCTCGGGGTTGCTCGGCATCCGTGTCTTCCACATGCTGCGCGCGCTCGGCACGACCGTCGTCGTGATCGAACGCGACCCGCTAGGTGAGTTCCTCGATGACGTCCGTCGCGACGGTACGCCCATGTTCGTCGGCGATGCACGGCGCGAAGCGCTCCTCGTGGACGCGGGCATTGCGCGCGCGAGGAGCCTCGTGCTGACGACGGATGACGACCTCGCGAACCTCGAGATCGCGCTCGATGCGCGTCGGCTCACACCCGGTATCCGCGTCGTTCTGCGGATGTTCGATCCGAATATGGCCTCGAAAGTGCGTGACGGATTCCAGATCCGCGCCGTGCTCTCGCCGAGCGATCTGTCGGCGCCCGCGTTCGCGGTAGCAGCACTCGAGAAGAACATCGTGGCCAGCACTCTGATCGACGGCGTGCTCGTCGTGACGCAGCGTTGCGTGGTCGCACTAGGCAGCCCGGCCGCCGGACGCACGGTTGGGGACTTGACTAGGACGCACGGCGTCGGAATCGTCGAAAGACGGCCCAGATCAGGCGAACCGCGTCTCTTCCCGGATCCCGACACGCGCATCGACGTCGGCGACGGAAACCTCGTGCAGGGCCCGTTCGACGTCCTCGAACGCGTGGACTTCGACGCCGTCGGCGCGGCCTGACGCGCCCGGAATCAGCTGGCCGAATCGAGATCGATCCGCCGCGCCTGCTCGCGGCGATGACGGCCGCGACGCTCGTGCGTCGTGAGCCCGAGATCCTTCGGCGTCAGCTCGCTGCCGAGCGCGCGACACATGAGGTGCCAAGCGCGCGCGTCGCGGTCCTCGAGTTCGGCGCGAGAGAACACGCGCTCGACCGACGCCCGGATGTCGACGCGCGCCGACTTCGACTTGGCCACGCGATCGCCGAGCGTGTGGGTCAGATTGGCCTTGAGGTACTCACGCGCCTCCGTGGAGAGCGGTTTCGCGCCGCGTTCTCGCCGTTTCGAGCCCGCATCCGAGTACAAGTCGGACAGCACGATCCCGACCGCCATCGCCAGGTTCAGCGAGCCGTGCTCGGCACTGGTCGCGATCCAGACCAAGTCCCGTAGGAGCTTGACGTCCTCGCTCTCTAGGCCGCGCTCTTCGTTGCCGAACACCAACGCGATCGTCGCTTCCGGGTCGTTCGCCTCGGGTCGCACCTCGTCGCGGAACTCGCGCCATTCGCGCCGTTTCCGATGTTCGTGAGCACGCGCCGTGAAACCGATCCCGCGCTCGCACCCGTCGAGCGCTTCACCCAGCGTAGCGACGATCCGGAAGCGCAGAGCTCCGCCCTCGACGCCGTGCGACATCTGCACGAAGTCGGGATGCACGAGGAGCGATGGACGCTCCGGCGCGACCAGGACCAGCTCGACCGGGCCGAAATTGGCCGCGACGCGCAGGATCGAGCCCGTGTTGCGCGGTCCGGAAGGTTTAACGAGTACGACGCGTTTCGTCACGGCATCAGCCGTTCGCGTGCCACTTCGGCGCGGACGGATTCGAGTTGGGCGGGATCGGGATTGCCGCCCGACACGACGACGGCGACGCGCAGCGGATCCTTCGCGGAACGACCCTCGAGCAAAGCCGTGGGCAAGCGGTGCGCGACGACGGCCGCGAATGCTGCAGCGCCAGCGGGCTCGACGACCTCGCCCTCGGCAACGAGGCGCTTCTGTCCCGCGAAGATGACCTCGTCGGGAAGCAGGATCGTCCCGTCGAGGGTCGTGCGACACACATCGACGTTGATCTGGCCCGAGTAGGTCGGTGTGAGGCCCTGCACCTTGCTCGTGATCTCCGTGAGGTGAACCGGCACTCCCGCCGCGATGCCGCGCGTGAGGGACGGCGAGCCCTCCGGCTCGGCACCAAAGATGCGCACTTTTCGGCCCAGTTTCCGGCGCAACGCGAGTGACGTTCCGGACACGAGCCCCCCACCGCCGACGCACACAACGACGACTTCGACCGTCGGCCAGTCCTCGGCGATCTCCAGGCCGACGGTGCCAGCACCCTGGATCGTGCGCTCGGCGTCGTAAGGATGGACGAGCACCATGCCCGCCGCGACTCGCGCCGCGCACTCGCGATCGGCGCCGATGCGATCCTCGGCCAACACGACGGTCGCGCCGTGGTCGCGACACGCCTGGATCTTGTTCGCGTACGCGTTCTTCGGCATCACGATCGTCGCGGGCACACCCGCGCGTTGCGCAGCCCACGCGAGCGCCTTGCCGTGATTCCCGGAGCTCGCGCACACGACGCCGGCCTGCCTCTGCGCCGCATCGAGCTGCGCGACTTGATTCCAGGCACCGCGCGCCTTGAACGAGCCCGTCTCCTGACGGTTCTCCATCTTCCCGCGCAACTCGATGCGCGGATCACCGGCGTCGAAAGGCCGGAGCGGCGTGCGCTGGACGACACCGCGCACGCGTGCCGCAGCTTCGTCGATGCGGATCCGGTCGAAGGACTCCCAAGGCGATCCGGTCCCAGTGTGCATCGCAGAGAATCTAGCGAATCGCGGCCGATCGACGCACGATCGCGCTCGAGGACCTACTTCGGGAAGAGGGGCGTGATGATGAACCTGAAGCCAACACCCTCGGGGCCATTCGGCGCGGAGTCGACCCAATAGCGCAGGCCTGCGCCGATGCTGATGTGCTGCGAACCCAGCCGAATGAGTTTCGAGACGATGAGGTTTGCCGGGATCGACCACTCCTCCGACTCCCAGTCGTAGGTGGTTTCCGTGTTCAGCGCGTAGGTCCACGCCTCGGTCGTCGTGCGCGATACGAAGGGCTGAAGGAACGTCGCGTTCACGTCGGCGCGTTCTTCCTCGCCAGCGACGGACCAGATGTGGTTGATGAGCGCGCCGTAGGTCCAGCCCGACTCTTGCTTCAGGAACACGGCGGTGGGACCGACGCCCCACTTCTCGCTGCCGAGCAGATCGTCGCTCGCCGTCGGGAGCAGGAACACGGGCCCCGCGCCCCAGATCCAACCGCCCGCGGTTGGCGCCTTCGGCGAGAAGAAGAGGCTCTGCACGATGTCGCCCATACCCGACTGGTCGGTGCCGGGCACGACGTCGTCCTGCGAGATGAGCGGAAAGATCGTGCGCGAGATGACGTTCCAATCCTCGTTCAGCTCGAACGGGATGACGGGTTGGACGTTCAGCGTGGCGCGATCCCCACGATCGCTCGGTCCGATGTCGCCGTCGAAATTGAACTGGAGTGGGACGCTGATCAGCGAAGCGATCGGGTTGCTGAGCTTCTCGGCCAACGCCTTAGCGTCCTGAGCGCTGGACGATTCCGCCGGCGCTCCGCTGGACTGGATCACGGCGAGTCGCTCCCCGAGGAAATCGAAAGCGGGGCGCGGAGCGGGATCGATGGCGAGGAGCAGTGTGATCAGCATTTCGAGTTCGATCGTGGGGCGAAACATGGCGCCCGGCCGCGCCATTCGAGCAGCGCGAAGGCAGAGACGCTCAAGAGGCATTCTCTCACTGGCGAACCAGGACTCAAGGGTCTGCCGGCACGGAGCCCGTGGGCGACTGGCGCAGCCGACCGGCGAGGTGTCGCCGGCGACTCGCTCCACAGAAGATCGCTGCCCCTCGTCCGGATCAAGTTCGCGGTCGGCCGAGCAGGTGGAGTTCCATCGCATCCGCGCGTCCGAGGATCGGCAGGTCCTTCGCCATCTGGACCGCCGTGGGATGGATGTGATGCTCACCGAACACGAGGAGTTCGAGCACGTGCGCCGGTCGTCGGTGCCAACTCGCCCACGCGAGCGGTGAATCGCCGTGGGCGTCGCGCGCGTCGCGCTGCGCGCCGCACCCGAGGAGGAGCTCGATCGTTCGCGGCGTGGCGCAAGCAGCCGCGCGGTGCAACGCGGTTTCGCCACGCGTGCGTGCATCGCGTTGAAACGACCCCGTGACGACGCCGGGAATCGTCGTGCGATTCGGATCCGCGCCGGCCGCGAGCAGGACTTCGACAACGCGCTCGTGCGCCGGTCGCTCGGTCTTGCACAGCGCGGCGTGCAGAGGTGTCTCGCCGGTGTCGGGGAGCGACTGATTCGGATCGGCGCCGCGTTCGATCAGGAACTGACACAGACGCCAGTGTCCGTGGAATGCGGCGCCGTTCAGTCCGAGCCCGCTCCCGAGAGCATCGAGGCGTGCACCGCGCGACTCGAGGAACCGGATCGCGCTGACGTCGCCGTAGTACGCGCACC
>JAYTBY010000473.1:0-1572 GCA_043736755.1 Planctomycetota bacterium
CGTGATGTGAGCCTGGTAAATCGACTCGCGCTCGTCCGCTTCGAGCTGCGCCAGAGGATTGAAGGCCTCATTGAAGCAGAGACCGACAAACAGACTCAGGGGACGTTCACCGAGCTCCATCGGACAGATAAGTTGTGCTTCTACTTGGAGTGCGTTCAGTGCCGATTCGAGATGCCACCGGAATTGGAACTCCGGGCGACACGCCAGCTCGTCCACGCGGACAACTCTCGAGTCCAACGCTCGCTGTTCGACGCAGTGCCCGAGGATTCGTTGAACTCCTACGAAAAGGAGATCGCGCTCTTCCTCGACCGACATGACCAAGTCTTGTGGTGGTATCGCAACGAGGTCGGCCCGCAGCACTTCTCGATCCAGGGCTACAAGCGTGCCCGCATCTACCCAGACTTCGTCGTCCAGCGCGGTCGAGCGGACAGCAAGTCGAAGTGGAAACCCACGCCGTCCGTCCTGGTTGTCGAGAGCAAGGGTGAGCACCTCGACGGCAACCTGGACACTCTCTACAAGCGCGATATCGCCAGGAGTTTCGAGGAACTTGGCAAGTCGGTCACGTGGCAACAGCTCGGTGCGGGATTCGCCAATTCGACGTTCCGATTCCAAGTGCTCGCCGGAGACCGTCACGAAGCCTGGAAGGGCGAACTCCAGGCAATACTGAAGGTCTGAGCGGGCCCGTTTTCGATCTAGCAGCCCGTTGAAAAAGGCAGGCCGCCTGGGGAAGCGTGCCTAAGCAATGCAAGGAGGACGAACGAGCGACGCCGGAAGCGGCCTCCTTGGCCGCTGAGGACGACGCGAGGAGTCCGACGCAGCGGTGCGACGGCTCGCTTCCCCAGGCGGCCTGCCTTTTTCAACGGGCTGCTAGCCTCAAGCTCGAGGCTGCTCCGAATTGAGTGAGGCCCGGACCTGGATGATTTCCGCCGTTCCGCAAGGCCTGATCGGCTGGATCAGCGCGCGACGACAACGTCACAGCGCGTGCTGTACAGCACATTGCCGCCGCCGATGTCGCTGACACCACCCGAGACGAGCGCGTTGATGCCGTGACCTTCAGGCACGTCGGCCGCGCGCGGCAGTCCATCGACGCGCACGACCCCTTCGGGCATCGATGGGTCGGCTTCCGCGTGGAGCGTGAGGGCCGAACGGTCGTTCACGAGGCGCACCCGGTCGCCCATCGCGATCGCAAGGCGCGCGAAGTCGCTCGGGTTGAAGAACGCACGCGGTTTTCCGGCCTTCCGCGCGTGCCGCGCACTGTGCGAGAACGTCGCGTTGTGGGTGTGAACGGACGGCGCGCAGATGAGTTGGAAGGCCCCGCGTTCGTCCCGCGACTCGTCGGGAACGTAACTCGGGAGACGTGTCGAGCCCGCAGCGCCTAGCGTGTCGCTCGCCAGTTCGATGCGGCCGCTCGGCGTCCCCCACCCCGCGAAAGAGTGGGCGCCGAGCTTCGTGGGTTCACCACGCTGCACGCGCTCGAACTCGGCCTCCGTGAAGCGCGAGCGTGACGCGAAGAGCAGCTCGTCGACGAGCCCGTCCGCCGTCACGTCCCACGTGACGCGCGGCAAGCCGAGG
>JAYTBY010000474.1:0-17807 GCA_043736755.1 Planctomycetota bacterium
TCGCGTCGTGCGAGGACCGCGAGCGTCTCGATGTTCCTCTCGAAGTGGATCGGCGGCGTGCGCGCGAGAATCGCATCGGCCGGGTTCACGGTCATCTCAGCCGTGGGATACGTGCCCTCGATCATCTGGATGCGCAGCGCACCCCACAGCGACTTGCCGGTGTGATTGTCCAGAGCGCGTTCGAGGTCTGCGTGCGGCCTCATCCAGCCGGAGTTCACGGCCAAGAGTCGCCACAGAGCCGAGTGCTCGACGAGCGGCGGCATCGTGAGATTCGTCGAGAACGAGCGGTAGCCGGAGTTGTCCGCGCGGTAGTCCAGAGGTCGCGCCACGAGACGCGCCTTGAGGTCGTTCACGCCCTCGAGCACGACCACGACGTCCGCCTCGAGCTCGCGCACGAGGAATTCGTAGGCGACGAGGTGCTCGAAGCTCGTCCAGTTCGGCACGCCCGCGTTGACGACGCGCACCCGGGTGTGACCGCGCGCGTGGAGTTCGTCTTCGAGTTGCATCGGGTAGCACGCACGCCAGTCCTCCACGTTCTGGGTGTACGTCGTCGAGCCGCCCATGCATACGACGCGGAATTCGTCGCGCGGCTTCGACACCAGGACTTCTTCGCTGCGAAACCCCCGCGAATCGTGGCGATTCGCGCCCGAGACATAGCCCGGTCGCGGGACGTATCCGAGGTAGGCGTGGCGCACGAACAGTCCTTCCCCGCCGCGCTCGCGGAAGTCGGCGATCGAGGCGTAGCGCCGGAACTGCGCGGCTTCGGCGTGGTTCGCGACCCAAGTCCGCGCTACGAGTTCGGCGACGACGAGCCCCAGGAGGACGCTGCCGAGTCCGAGGCCCAGTCGCCGGGAGAGCGGAGAACGAGCGCCGGCACCCATGAGTACATCGTAGCGGTACGCTGGAAGTGGCTCGTGGCGCGATTCTCCGCAACGGGTTGGCCGACCGCGCGAATGCCGCGTGGGTCACGAACATGGACTCTCACAGCAAGCTGCGCGAAACCTGGACGAGCCTGCGCCGCGAGCTCGGGCTCGAACTGCGGCGCAGACGTGGCGGGATGCGCGTGCTCCAAGCACTGCGCATCGCGGCTGCTCCGCGCGAGTTCGTTGCGCGCCGTCGCGCCGCCGCGGAAGTGCTCAGCGGTGTCTCGACGTGGCCCACCGTCGATCCGGAGCTCGGCTATCGCCGCCTCCTCCCGGGCGAGATCCCCGGGATCGGGGAGATCGTCGCGCGCGCGCGCGAACTTCGGGAGCGGCGCTCCGCCGTGATCCCGCAGATCCTGGCCCAGCGCACCGGCAAGCACCGCATCGTGTTCGACTTGCTCTCCGACGACGAACTCGCGCGCCGACCCGAGTTCGTCGACTTCGCGCTCGCTCCCGAGCTCGTCCGTGCGGCGACTGCGTACCTCGACACTGTGCCGATCCTCCGACGGGTCGGGCTCGGACTCTCCGTCGCGGATCCAGCACATCCGCATCCGCTGCACAGCCAGCTGTTCCACTTGGACGGCGAGGACTTTGCCCAACTGAAGCTCATGGTGAACGTTTCGACGGTCGAGCGCGCCGACGGCCCCTTCACTTTCGTCGACGCGCGCGCGACGGAGCACGTGCGTCGCATCGAGGGCGTCGCCGTTCGCGCGCGCGTCGCCGCGCAGACGCGCGGCGGACCGACGACGACGCCGCGTTTTTCCGACGAAGAGGTCGCCCGACACGTGGATCCTGCGTCGTGGGTGCGTCTCGAGGGGCCGCCGGGAACCGCCGTGCTCGTCGACACGTCACGCTGCCTGCATTTCGGGTCGCGCATCGATCCCGGCCGCGAGCGCCTCGTCTTCGGCGTCGTGTTCCAGCGCTACCATCTCGTGAATGAGTCGCCGTTCAATTGCTTCGTGCCGCGCGCCGAGCGTCGTCACGAGTTCGAGCAGCTCCTCTTCGTCCAACCGCGGCCCGTCTCGAGGGGTACGCATTTCCCCGAGCCTTTCGCGGTCTGAACTCGCGCGCGGCGCGGGCGGTGGGTGACCTGATGTGGCGCTCGCGGATCGCACTCGGCGTGCTCGTGAACGTCGCGTCGGCACAGAGTCCCCACCGCAGCGGAGTCGTCGCATTCGTGGGCGTGCACGTGCTCCCCATCGAACCGAGTGGCGCGCTGCTCGATCGCTCCGTCGTCGTGCGCGACGGGCTCGTCGAGCGGATCGAGCTCGCGCACGGTTTCGTCGTGCCCGAAGGCGCGCTCGTCATCGAGGGCCGCGGACGCTGGCTCCTCCCGGGACTGGTCGATGCGCACGCTCGGCTCGAGGACACGGGCGAACTCGCCCTGCACTTGGCCCGCGGCGTGACGACGGTTCGCGTGCAGCCCGGGCGGACGGCCGTGCTCGACCTGCGCGACCGGATCGAGCGTGGCGAACTCATCGGGCCCAGGCTCGTCGTCGACGGACCGCGCATCGACCGTGGGGAACCGGAGCGCATGCGCGAGATCGTCGCGGCACTCGCGCGCGCCGGATTCGATGGGCTCACGGTCGGCCGACGACTTCCGGCCGAGTCCGCGCTCGAGCTCGTCGATTGCGCCATCGAGCACGGTCTCCCCGTCGGCGGCGAACTTCCGCGCGCGCTCGACCGCGAGCGCGGACTCGTCGGTCGCGCCACGCTCGCTGGCGCCGAATTCCTGATGGATCCGCCGATCCCGCCACCGAGCGACGGGAAACCAGAGGTCCAGCGGCCCTTCTACGTCGAGCGCGGGATGGGTCGCCCACTGGCGCCCGACGTGTTGCGCGCCACGAGTACGAGAGTCGCGCACGCTGGCGTCGTGGTCGTGCCGCTCCTGGCGGCGTTCGAGGGCCTCTTCCCGCAGATCGAGCACCGGCCCGAGATGCTCCTCGATAGCGAACTCACGCGGATCTCCCCGCCGTTCCGACTCCTGTGGGGGTTCCACGGACACGGGCTGCGACGGTTCTTCCCGACGCCGTCCATCGAGCCCGCGCGCGAGTGCTTTGCATTCCAGCGCAGGCTGCTCGTCGCTCTGCACGATAGCGGCGCCCGGTTGGCCGCGGGGTCCTTCGCGATGCAGGACTTCGTTTGGCCGGGCGAAGGCCTCGTCGTCGAGCTCGAAGCGTGGTGCGCCGCCGGACTCACCGCGAACGACGCTTTGCGCGGCGCGACGATCGACGCTGCGCGGGCTCTCGGTCTCGATGTCGGCGTCGTGCGCGTCGGCCTTCGCGCAGACCTCGTGCTCGTCGAACGCGATCCGCGCGAGGACATCGGGCGCTTGCGCGGGGTCGTCGGAGTCATGGTGCGCGGCCGCTGGCTCGATGCGGCCGAGATCGAGGCCGAACGCCGCTCGCGTGCCGCGCCCTATCCGCGCGAGGACGAGGACGTGAACGGTCTCGTGCCGAAGGACGTGCGCGTCGCGCTCGACGCGATCGCGGCGCGGGGAGGTGGTCTCTTGGCGCGCCCCGAAGCCGCACTTCGTCTCGGCGAACTCCTCGTCGATGTCGACCGCGCGAAGGACGCGGAATTGTTCGCCCGCTGCGCGATTCAGGCGCATCCCGAGGCGTGGTGGCCGCACTGGGTGCTGGCTCGCGCACTCCGTCGCCTCGAAGAGACCGCCGGGGCGATCGCTGCCGCGCGTCGCGCGCTCGAGCTGCGCCCGGATGCGATCGAACCGTGGTTGCTCCTCGAGGAACTCGGCGCACACGCCGACCGCCCGCGCTGATTCGATTCAGGCGCAGCGGTTCCCGAAGTTCGGGATGCGCGCGTCCAACCAGCGCTCCTGCAAGTCGACACCGCGTGCGCGATGGATCGCCGCCACGATGCCCATCGCGAGCAGCGCGCCAAGGCCTGCGAGCATCATGTCCGCCTGCGCGTCGAATTCGTCGCCCTGCGTGCCGAGGAACAAACCGCCCAGCTCGCCGCCGAACAGGATGACGGTGAACCACTCGACGACTTCGTAGACCGCCGACCACGACAACGCCATCTGCACGGGCAACCAGTAGCTCGTGAACCCGCGCGCACGGACCACACGCAGGAAGAGCTCGCGCATCGGCGGCGCCAGGAGGAATCCGAAAAGCAAGTGGACCAGTCGGTCGTAGTGGTTGCGCTCGAAGCCGAGCATCGAGTTCAGCGTGCGCCCGAACGTGCTCTCGAACCACACGTCGTAAGGGACCTTCGCGTAGGTGTAGTGCGACCCGACCTCGTGGAAGACGAGGAACACGAAGATGAGCCAGATCGAAGCATCCGTGAGGGGCAGCCACCGCCGCGTCGTCCATAGAAGGACGATGATCAGGGCGACGAGGACGTTCTCGAGCAACCAGTCCGAGCGGTCGATGGGCGCGACGCCGCAGACGGCGACGAGCGCCAGGAGGATCGCGAGGAGGACGAGGCGGAGGCGCATGGCGGTTCTAGAGAGCGATTGAACGCCTCGCGGACTTCCGGGTCGAGCGCGAGATCGCCGAGATTCTCGTCACACTCGCGCGCTCCGAGGGATGTTCACCGCGCATGACCGATTTCACCCGACGTTTGGACCCCGAGTCGCTGCTCGCGGAGGTCGACTGGGCGCGCCGCCTCGCACGCGCGCTCGTGGGGTCTGCACACGGCGACGACGTCGCGCAGGAGGCGTTGCGGATCGCGCTCGAGCGGCGCCCGTCCGTCGAGCCCGGCGCCGGCCTGCGCGCTTGGCTCGGCGGCGTGATCTCGAACTTGGCCGGCAAGCAACGTGAGCGCGGTCGCTCGGCCGACTTCCACCAGCGCCGGGTCGCGCGCGGTGTCCGCGTCGATGGTGATCGCGCCGACATCGAGCGCGTCGAACTCCAGCGCCGACTGGCCGACGCCGTGCTCGCGCTCGCCGAGCCGTACCGCTCGGCGATCGTGCTGCGCTACTTCGACGATCTCGATCCGCGCGCGATCGCGGAGCGTCAAGGGATCTCGTACGAAGCGGCGCGACAACGGATCTCGCGCGGCGTCGCGC
The DNA here is from genome assembly GCA_043736755.1 of Planctomycetota bacterium. Classification (GTDB taxonomy): domain Bacteria; phylum Planctomycetota; class UBA1135; order UBA1135; genus JAEUHZ01. Next base: position 4,954 of record JAYTBY010000474.1, read on the forward strand.
AACTGCGCGCGCGGCTCGAACGCGAGGACGCACGACACGAAAGGCCGTGGAGCGCGCTCGCGATCGCACTCGCTCGGTCCGACGGCGGCCAACCTCTCGCATTGGGCACCGGAGGAATCGTGATGGGCGTGAAAGTGAAGATCGCCGTGTGCGTCCTGATCGCGGCGCTGGGCGGCGTCGCGTTGTGGCGCGCGAGCACGGAGACGGGCTCGACTTCGCCCGGCACCGCGACTCGGGCCGAAGTCCGGTCAGCGGATCTGGCGCGCCCTTCGACATCACGTGAGCTCGACGACGCTCTGCTGCCGAGCGCACGCAACGCGCATCCCGCTCTCGCGGCCGCGCCCGATACGACGGCCGTGCCCGTGATCGATCGCGACCGAGACCTGCACGGTGTCGTCGTCGATTCCCGCGGTGTTCCGGTCGCGAACGCAGCGATCGAAGTGCGCCGCAACGTACAACGCGAGTACGAGACGCTGGATCTCGTGCGCATGTACGCGAGCGAGCTCGTGGCGAACGCTCGCACAAGGACGGACGGCACGTTCGCGGTCCCGCTCGAACCGGGGCGCGCTTACGACCTCGACGTCACGGCGCGTGGGCACGCGCCGAGCTCGTTCTCGCCATGCCACGCCGGCGAGCGCGTGCGGATCGAACTCGCGCTCGGCGCCGTCCTCTCCGGCCGCATCACGCGGCGAGCGGACGCGACGCCGGTCGCGGACTGCGTCGTCGAGATCCCGCAGCGCCCCGACGCATCGGGACGCGTAGCTGGAGTTCCGCGGTCCGTGCTCACCGACGCCGACGGCCGCTACCGCTTCGCCGATGTGACGCAGGCGGAGTACTGGTTGCAGCTCCGTCCGCGCGCCGATGCCGCGCCGCTGTGGCGCAAGATCGACGTGCACGCGGGTGAGCAGCTCGTCGAGGATGTCGTCGTCGATCCGGGGCACACGCTGCGCGGCCGCGTGCTCGACGCGTCGACGGGCGCGCCGATCGCCGACGCGGAAGTCGGCGAGGGCTGGATGTTCAAACGCTCGGTGCGCACGGACGCGGAGGGTCGCTTCACGTTCGTCGGCTTCGCGACCGAGGGCTCGTACTCCCTCGCGGCGCGCGCGCGCGGCTACGGGGGCCATTCGGTCACCGTGCGCGAGCCGAAGGGGCCGTTCCCCGATTCGGTCGAGGTCCAGCTGAAGACCGCGCGTGCTCTCACGGGCCGCGTCGTCGACGACGCGAGTCATCCGATCGCCGACGCCTACGTTGCGGCGGTCGGATACGAGTGGGGGGAACTCGGCGGTGGCCGCCACGATTGGCTCAGCGTGCGGACCGACGCCGACGGCCGCTTCCGCATCGAGTCACTCACACCCGATCTGAGCCACGCACTGGTCGTGCGGAAGGACGGACACGCGACGTGGCAACGACAGTTACCGCGGCGAGAACTCACCACGCCCGAACTCGACGTCGGCGACGTCGTGCTCGCGCGCCCGGCCACGATCCGCGGAGTCGTGATCGACGATCAAGGCGAGCCGATCGCGCGGCAGGTCGTCGAATTGAGCGGTTTCGGTGCCGATTATCGCGCCTGGGAGCCGGCCCAAGAAGAAGGACCCGAGACACACGCCAGCAGTGTGGACACGTACCTGAAGGCGCGCGTGACGCGCGCCGACGACCTCGGTCGCTTCACGTTCGCCGGCGTCGCGGCCGGGAAGTACGAGGTCGGCGCGCTCCTCGCGAACGGCCGCAGCTCGAAGGGTCCGACGATCGACGTGCCCGCTGCGGGCGACGTGCGCGACCTACGCCTCGTCGTGCCGCGCGGCTTCCCGATCGCGGGCCGCGCCGTCGACGCCGAGGGTGTCGGACTGCGCGCGTACGTCCAAGTCCGCAATGCGGACACGCGCCGGTCGACGCGCACGCAGAGCAGAGCCGATGGCGCGTTCGAGGTGCCGGGCCTCGAGGACGGATCGTACGACGTCACGGTGGAGCCCGAGGATCTGTGGCGCAGCGGCCCGGACGCGGTGCGTCACGCGCCGGCGACGGTCGCGGGCGTGCGCGGCGGGACGAGCGGGCTGGAAGTCGTGGTGTCGGTCGCGAGCGAGCTCCGCGGGCGCGTGACGGACACGGCCGGAGCGCCGGTGGCGAACGCGACGGTGGAAGCACGCGGGATCGACGTGACGAGCTCGCTGGCCGCGCTCTCGAACGCGCGCGGCGAGTTCATGCTGTGGGCGGCGCGAGATGCTCGCTACGAACTCGTCGTGACGACTTCCTATCCCATTCCGCGCGAAGTGCGCGTGCCGAGCGTCAAAGCCGGGGGCGAGCCGATCGAGGTCCGTTTGCCGTGAACGAGCAACGCGCTCGGACCAATGGGCCCGAGTGCGTCGTACCGTGCGCTTGTGCGCGGGTTAGGACCGGTAGTCCGCGTTGATCCGCACGTAATCGGCCGAGAAATCGCAGGTCCACGCTTCGGCGGCCGCGCTGCCGGCGGCGAGGTCCACTCCGATCACGACCTCGTGCTTCTGCAGCAGGTGTAGGTGCGCGTCAACCTCGTTCTCGGGGTGTGGCTTCCCGTTCGAGAACACGTCCGCGTCGCCGATCCACACGCGCGCGAGGTTCGGGTCGAACTCGACGCCCGCTCGTCCAGCCGCAGCGAGGATGCGACCCCAGTTCGGATCGCGGCCGTGGATCGCGGTCTTCGTCAGCGGGCTCGTCGCGATCGTGCGCGCCACGTGTGCCGCGGCGAGTTCGGTCGGCGCGCCCGTCACTTGCACCGTGACGAGTCGCGTCGCGCCTTCGCCGTCGGCGGCGATCACGCGGCACAGCTCCTGCGACACCTCGACGAGCGCGCTCGTGCACGCTGCTTCTTGCGTGGCCGACGCAGCCCGACCGCTGCCCGAGCTCCACAAGAGCACCGTGTCGTTCGGGCTCGTATCGCCGTCCACCGTCAGGCGATGGAAGCTCTGGTCGGCGAGGCGCGTCAGAGTTCCATGCGCATCGTTCGGCAGTGGTCCGTCCGTCAACAAGTAGGCCAGCATCGTGGCCATGTTCGGGTGGATCATGCCGCTGCCCTTCGCCACGCCCGTGACGCGGAACGCGGGAGCCGACTTCTCCTCGATGCTGATCGTGCGCACCTTCGGGACGAGATCGGTCGTCATGATCGCCGTCGCGAAATCCCCCAGACCTTTCTCGTGGCACGCCGCGACGAGGTTGGGCAGAGCATCGAGGATCTTCTCGACCGGGAGCCGTGCGCCGATCACACCCGTGCTCATGAAAAGCACCTGATCGGGCGGACAACCGATGATCTCCGCGAGGGTGCGCTGCACGCGGCGCGCGTCGTCGAGACCTTCCTCGCCTGTCGAACAGTTGGCGTTCCCCGAGTTCACGAGCAGCGCCCGCACCAAGCCTTTGCTCTTGGCCAGCGACTCGCGACCGATGATGACGTGCGCGCCCTTCAAGCGATTGGTCGTGAAGACGGCCGCCGCCGGGAACGCTTCGGCTGCCACGATCAGGCCCAAGTCCATCTTCGTGCGGCGCGCGCGGATTCCGGCATGAACCGCAGCGGCCTTGAAGCCGGCGGGAAGCACGGGGCGAGTGTCACTGGCGCGGGTTTCGTTCATCGGGCGTCGTCCTTTTCTTCGTCGTCATCGAAGACGACGTCGTCGTCTTCGAGCGGATCGTCCTGGTCCTCGAGTTCCGCGACGAAGGCCTCTTTCCAGCGCTCGACCTCGGCCTTCACGCACTCGGGTGCGGTGCCGCCGAGCACGTCGCGCCGCGCCAACACGGCGTCGACCGAAAGTTCGTGGGCCAAGTCGAGCCCGTCGAGCTCGGGCAGCAGATCCGCGAGCAACGATTTCGGCAGCTCCTGGATCTCGCACCCGTGCTGGAGCGCGGCGCGCACGACGGCGCCGGCGCGCTCGTGCGCCGTGCGGAACGGCACGCGAGTCCGCACGAGCAGGTCAGCGAGATCGGTCGCGTTCATCCCGCCGCGCGCAGCTTCCGCGCGGCAACGCTCGGAGCGATAGCGCACGTTGCGCACGAGGATCGCGGCCATCTCGACTTGCTCGATGACCGGCGGCACGCCGAGGAGCAGTGCTTGCTTGTCCTCCTGCAGATCGCGGTCGTAGGCGAGCGGCAGACCCTTGAGCGTCGCCAGGAAGCCTGTGAGTTCGCCGATCGCGCGTCCGCTCTTGCCGCGCAGCAGCTCGAAGCCGTCGGGGTTCTTCTTCTGCGGCATGAGGCTCGAGCCCGTTGCGATCGCGTCGGAAAGCTCGAGAAATCCCGCTTCGAACGTGGAGAAGAAGATCCAGTCCTCCGCGAGCCGCGAGAGGTGAACGGTGATCAACGAGCACGCGAAGAGCGCTTCCGCGAGGTGATCGCGGTCGGACACGGCGTCCAAGCTGTTGTGGGTCGCCTCGAGGAATCCGAGGTCGCGCGCGATCTCCTCGCGATCGATGGGGAACGCCGTTCCGGCCAGTGCGCCGCTGCCGAGCGGGCACGTGCCCGCTCGCATCAGTGCATCCATCACACGTCCGCGGTCGCGGTCGAACATCTCGACGTAGGCCAGCGCGTGATGACCGGCTGTGATCGGCTGAGCGCGCTGCATGTGGGTGTAGCCGGGCAGCGGCAAGTCCGCATTCGTCTCGGCCAAGTCGACGAGCGCCACCATGAGGTCGCGCAGTCGATCGTCGAGCAGTCCGAGGAGTTCACGCAGGTAGAGCTTGAGGTCCGTCGCGACCTGATCGTTGCGCGATCGCCCGGTGTGCAAGCGTTTGGCGAGATCGCCGATCCGCTTGCCGAGTTCGATCTCGACGAGCGAGTGCACATCTTCGGCGTCGGAGTCGGGATACGGATCGGGCGACTCCTGCGAACGTTCGAAAATCTTCGTGAGTGCCTCGCCGATGCGCTGCGCTTCCTTCGGCTCGATCACGCCGGCGGCGGCGAGCGCCTTCGTCCATGCGAGACTGCCCGTGACATCGGCGCCGAGCAGCGCGATGTCGAACGGCAAGCTCTTCTGCCACTCGAAGAAGGCCGGATTCGGTGCGCCTTCGAAGCGACCGCCCCAGAGCTTCGTCACGACCGCCCCTTGCCGGCGATCGCCGGCGCGCGCTTCCCCGTCGGCTTCGACGCGGCCTTCAAAATCGGTGCGGTCTTCGGTGCGGTGGAGGATCGCAGCTGCGCCTTGCCTGCAGGTTTCGAGGCCGGCTTCGCCGACTTCGCGCTCGCGCCGCGGGTCGCGCGCCGCACGCTCGCTGCGACCATGCCCGGGAGGCCGTAGAGCTTCACGAACCCGAAGCTGTCCGCGTGATCGAACGCCGCGGAGGCGCCAAACGTCGCCAGCGTTTCGCTGTAGAGCGAATTCGGACTTTTCGCCGAAATCGCCGTGCACGAGCCCTTGTAGAGCTTGATGTGGACTTCGCCCGTCACGACCTCGGCCGCCTTCGCGAAGAACGCGTCGAACGCTTCGCGCGCTGGCGCGAACCAGCGACCCGTGTAGACGATGTCGGCGTACTCCGGCATCAGCTTCTCGCAAGCGCGGAACGTGTCGCGGTCCATCGAGAGCGAGCGCAACGTGCGCAGGCCCTCGAGCACGATCGTCCCGCCCGGAGTCTCGTAGACACCGCGCGATTTCATGCCGACCAGTCGGTTCTCGACGATGTCGACGCGACCGACGCCGTGACGGCCACCGATCTCGTTCAAGCGCGCGACGAGCGCTTCGGGAACGAGTCGCTTGCCGTCGACGGAGACGGGCACGCCCTTCTCGTATCCGACCGTGACGACCTGCGGGTCGTTCGGAGCCTTCTCCGGATTCTGCGTGAGCACCCACACGTCATCCGGCGGCGGATTGGCGGGATCCTCGAGCGCTCCACCCTCGTGGCTGATGTGCCACAAGTTGCGGTCACGGCTGTAGATCTTCGTGCGCGACGCCGTGATCGGGATCTTGCGCGCTTCGGCGTAGTCGATGGCGTCCTCGCGGCTCTTGATATCCCACGTGCGCCACGGCGCGATGATCTTCAGGTCCGGCGCGAGCGCCATGTACGTCAGCTCGAAGCGCACTTGGTCGTTGCCCTTGCCCGTGCAACCGTGCGCGACGTACTTGGCACCGACTTCACGCGCGTACTCGACCTGCGCCTTGGCGAGGATCGGTCGCGCCATGCTCGTGCCGAGCAAGTAGCGGCCTTCGTACACGCTCATCGCGCGGAGGTTGGGCCAGACATAGTCCACGAGGAACTCGCGGCGCTGGTCGACGACGCGGCAGCTCTTCGCGCCAGTTTTCTTGGCCTTTTCCTCGAGCCCGGCGAGCTCTTCGGTGCCCTGGCCCACGTCGCCGCAGACGGCGTGGACCTCGAGGCCGTGGTTCTCCTTGAGCCACGGGATGATGATCGACGTATCGAGACCGCCGGAATACGCGAGGACGACTTTCTCTACCATGGTTCTACTTTCGAGTCCGTTGATGAGTGCGGTTGTACGGCGAACGCGACCGTGTGGCGAACGCGACGGGTCAGCGATCCTTGCCCATGAGGAGCACGAGGATCGCCTTCTGCACGTGCAGTCGATTCTCCGCGATGTCGTAGACGATCGAGTTCGGCCCGTCGATCACTCCGGCCGTGACTTCTTGACCGCGGTGAGCCGGCAGGCAGTGCATGAAGAGCGCGCTGGGCTTCGCGAGTTCCATCATCTCTTCGTCGACGCGGTAGTCGTTGAAGATCGCCGAGCGTTCTTCGATCTCGTCCTCTTGGCCCATCGACGCCCAGACGTCGGTGTACACGGCGTCGGCACCCTTCACCGCGGCCTCGGGGTCATTCGTGATCTGGATGTCGCTGCCGGTTTCGCGCGCGATCAACATGGCCTCGCTGACGACGCGCGCGTTCGGCTCGTAGCCTTCGGGGCTACACACCGTGATGTGTGCGCCGAGCCGCGCTGCGACGTGCAGCAGTGAGTGGCAGGTGTTGTTGCCGTCGCCGACGTAGACGACGCGGCGTCCGCGAACCGCGCCCCAGTGCTCGGTCAACGTGAAGAAGTCCGCCAACGCTTGGCACGGGTGCACGTGGTCGGACAGGCCGTTGATGACCGGAATGTTGCAATTCGCCGCGATTTCCTCGAGCGCGCGCTGCTTGAAGACGCGCGCGACGATGCCGTCGACCCAGCGCTCCAAGTTCTTCGCCATGTCCTTCAGCGACTCGCGCGAGCCTAGGCGAACGTCGCGGTGGTCCATGAAAACCGCGGAGCCGCCCAAGTCCTGCATGCCGACGTCGAACGTGAAGCGCGTCCGCAGCGAGTCCTTCTCGAAGATCATCGCGAGGCGCTTGCCGCGCAGCACGTCCGCGTACGCCTTGCGATCCGCCTTGATGGCGCGCGCGGCGTCGAAGATGGTCTCCACGTCGCCCGCGCCGAGTTGGGCGATCGTGAGGAGGTCCTTCTGCGGCAGGGTGCCGAATGTCGTCGTGGTCATCGTGCTGTCGAGTGGAAGTGCGTCGAGTGAAGAGAGGATGAGGAACGAAGCGGTGCGGGTCCCATCGGGTACCCGCACCACGAGCGAGTCCCTACGCGAGTTGCGTCGCTGGATTCGATCGCGCGGAGTTCGAGCGAGCTTCGAGCGCCTCGCGCAGGATCTCGATCCCGCACGCGATCTCGGCACTCGTGATGACGAACGGAGGCAGCAGTCGCAACACGTCGCCGCCAGTTCGGTTCACGAGCAGTCCGCGTCGGTAGAGGTCCTTCTGGATCTCCTCCGCGCCCTCCGCGAGGCGCACGCCCCGGATCAGGCCGCGACCGCGAAGCTCCGTGACGAGCGGGAAATCGGCCGAAAGCGTGCGTAAATGGCCGTCGAGCTCGGCACCGCGCTCGCGCACGGCGGAGAGTAGACCGCCTTCCTCGAGCTCCTCGAGGAAAACAAGCGCCGCGCGGCACGCGAGCGGTCCTCCGGCGAACGTCGAGCCGTGATCGCCAGGCTGGAGGACGTCGACGAACGGCTTCGCGACGACGCAGGCCCCGAGCGGCAACCCGGCCGCGATCGGTTTCGCGAGCGTCGCTACGTCGGGCTTTACGCCAGCCCCGTCGGCGGCGAGGAACGTGCCCGTCCGGCCGCATCCGGCTTGGACTTCGTCGTGGACGAGGACGGTGTCCGTCTCTGTACACAGCCGTCGCGCGGCGCGCAGATAGTCGAACGAGACGTCGCGCACGCCCGCCTCGCCCTGGATGGGTTCGACGAAGAACGCGGCTGGACGGTGCTCGCGCAACGCGTTCTCCAGTGCCGCGACGTCGCCGGGCGCGACCCAACGGCATTCGAGCAACGGTCCGAAGGGTTCGCGGTACTTCGGCGTGTGTGTGAGCGACAGTGCGCCGGTCGTGCGGCCGTGGAAAGCGCCCTCGAGCGCGAGGAACGACGTGTGGTCCGTTCGACCCTTCGAGCGCTGGTACTTCCGCGCGAGCTTGAGCGCGGCTTCGTTGGCTTCGGCACCGCTGTTCGTGAAAAAGACGGCTTCGAGACCCGAGAGGCGCGCGATACGACCCGCGACAGGCTCCGTGTAGGGATGCCGGAACAAGTTCGAGAGATGGATCGACTTGGTGGCTTGGTCGGCGATCGCCGCCGCCAGGCGCGCGTGTCCGTGGCCGAGCGCGGAAACAGCGATTCCACCGAGGAAATCGATCCATGTGCGGCCCGTCGCGTCGCGCACGGTTGCGCCCTTGCCGTCGACGAAGACCTCTTCAGCGCGCAAGTAGGTGCGCAGAACGTGCTCGTCCATGTCAGCGGCCCTCCATGAACCGCGTGCCGACTTCAGGGGACAGCGCGCGCCGCACGGCGTCGTCGCCGGCCGCGGGTGCAATCTTGATGGAGCAGCCTGGATTCGCCGCGAGTGCCGCGAGTGCCGCGTCGATCTTCGGGATCATGCCGCCCTGGATCACGCCTTCGAGTCGCAGCTCCGCGCACTGCTCGGGCGTGAGCGTCGCGATGCGGCTCTTCGATGCGTCGAGCACGCCGGGCACATCGGTCAGGAACAGCAGCGTCTCGGCGCGCACCGCGCGCGCCAACGGGCCCGCCGCGACGTCCGCGTTCACGTTGTAGAAGCGATCGTCGGGCGCGTCCTCACCGGCCTGCAACGGGGCCGCCGTCGCGATCACGGGCAGGAACCCGTCGCGCAGGAGCAAGTCGACGAGCCGCAGGTTCGTGCGTCCAACGTCGCCGACGTAGCCGAGGTCACGATCGATCTCGCGCCGTTTCGTCGCGAGGAACGTCGCTCCGTCCGCGCCGGACAAGCCGCACGCACGTACACCCTGCGTCTCGAGGGCGTGCACGAGTTCCTTGTTCACGAGGCCCGCGAGCACCATGAGCACGACGTCCGCCGTCGCTGCGTCGGTCACGCGCAAACCGTTGTGGTAACTCTCGGGAAGCCCGAGCTTGCGCACGAGATCGCGGATCTGATTGCCGCCCCCGTGGACGAGCACGATCTCGTATCCCGCCTCGCGTGCGCGCGCTACGGAACGGCACAGATCCGCGCGCGGACCCGGCTGTTCCAGCTGGGCGCCGCCGACTTTGACGAGCACGCGTCGCGCAATGGCCTTCATGCGAGCCCCGCGGCTTCGTCGAGGCCGAGCATGAGGTTCATGTTCTGAATCGCTTGCCCGCTCGCGCCTTTCACGAGGTTGTCGATGACCGAAGTGAGGACGACGACTCCGTCTTGCTGCGTCACGGCGATGTGGCACTGATTCGTCATCTGCACACGATTCAACTCGGGTTGACCGCACTCGAAGACCTTCACGAAGCGCTCCGATGCATAGCGCTCGGTGAGGACCGCGCGCATCGAGCCCGCATCGGCGCCGCGCGTCGGATGCACGTAGATCGTCGCGAGGATCCCGCGGAAAACCGGCAGGAGGTGGGGGACGAACACGAGTTCCGCGACACCTGCGTGCAGCCGGATCTCGGGCGCGTGGCGATGACCGCCGACGCCGTACGCGAGGAAGTTCTCGTGGCTCGCGCCGAAGTGCGTGCGGGCCGTAGGGTTCTTGCCCGCGCCCGACACGCCGCTCTTCGCGTCGACGACGACCGTCCGCGTGAGATCGACGAGCCCGGCATCGACGAGCGGCTTCAACGGCAGGATCGTTGCCGTCGGATAGCAACCCGGGTTCGCGACGAGGCGCGCAGACACGATGGATTCCCGCGCGAGCTCGACCAATCCGTAAGGCGCTTCGGTGAGCAGCTCAGGAGCCGGGTGCCTATGCTCGTACACCTTGGCGTAGAGCTCGGCATCGGGCAGTCGGAAGTCCGCTGACAGATCGACGACCTTCACGCCGAGGGCCAGGACCTTCTTCGCGAGTTCGGCCGACGCGGCGTGCGGCGTGCACAGGAAAACGCCGTCGTACGCGGCGATTCGCTTCCAATCGAGCGCCTCGATGCGGAGGTCCACCGGCAGCTCGGGCGCTTCGGGGACGTCACCCTCGCGCGCACTGAACGAGCCCGCAAGACGAAGCGTCGGATGCGACGCGAGCAATCGCGCCAGCTCGCGGCCGGTGTAACCGGACGCGCCCAAGATAGCTGCGGTCTTCACGACGTCCGCCGCGCCTTGAGAGCCGTCAACTCGCGCACGATGCGTCGTGCGCGCGCCGCGTCCGCGGCTGCTAGGAACACGGTGTCGTCGCCTGCGATCGTGCCGACCACCCCCTCGATCCGCGCGCGATCGATCGCGATCGCCAGTGGGCTCGCGCCGCCGGGCGGGGTCTTGAGCACGACGAGGGACTGCGCCGCGCGTGCGTCGCCAAGCCACGTCCGCGCCGCGGCGACGAGCGCCAGACCAGCGTCGTCGTCGGCCGGGCTGGCCGAACCCGGGATCTCGTACCCATCGCGGCCCTTCAGCAGTCCGAGGTCGCGCAGGTCGCGCGAGAGCGTCGCTTGGTTCACCTCGATGCCGTACTCCTCGAGCAGCGTCTGGAGTTCGTGCTGGCTCTTCACACGATCTCGACGGACGAGCTCCAAGATCCGCGTACGCCGTACGTCGCGTGCGGCAACTTCGGTGGTGAGGGGGCGTGAAGGCATAAGTCTGCGTGACCGTGCATAATCATGCCGCTGGCGGCGTGGATTGCAAGAGGGTCGGTTGCCGGGAATCCGCTGACCTGGATCGGCGATGCATTCGCTCCAGGCTCCGACGGCCACAGTCGCCGCGAGGGCGGAGCAAGTACGTAGCCAGCACGCACGACCGCTCGGTCGCCGTCCTTGGCCTGAGTGGATCGGCTTCTCACATGGGTCCGGCGTTGCCCCCCCCCCGCCGGTCCGCCGGCGCCGCGAGGCATTCACTGGAGTCGGGCACAGGTGGCACCCGGCGCGCCACGAATCGGTGCGTGCTCGTCGTGGTCGGCCATCGCGCGCGCTAACATCCCGCGCCCCAACGCGAGGAACCCTTGGCCGACATCTTCACACCCGACAACCTCGTCGCTCTGCTGACGTTGACGATGCTCGAGATCGTCCTCGGCATCGACAACATCGTCTTCATCTCGATCCTCACCGGGAAGCTTCCCAAGCACGAGCAGCCCAAAGCGTGGCGGATCGGCTTGTTCCTGGCGATGTTCATGCGGATCGGGCTGCTGCTCTCCCTGTCCTGGGTCATGTCGCTCACGGCGTCGCTGTTCGCCCCGTTCGGCCATGAGATCTCGGGCCGCGACTTGATCCTCCTACTGGGCGGACTGTTCCTCCTCGGGAAGGCGACATGGGAGATCCACGACAAGCTCGAAGGCGGCGGCGATCACGGCCCCGGTCGTGCCGCGGCCTCGTTCGCGTCCGTGATCGTGCAGATCATGATTCTCGACCTCGTTTTCTCGCTCGATTCGGTCATCACCGCGGTCGGCATGGCGAGCCATGTCTACGTGATGATCGCGGCGGTAGTGATCTCGATCGTCGTCATGTTGATCTTCGCGCAAGCGATCGGAGCCTTCGTCGAACGCCACCCGACGATCAAGATGCTGGCGCTCTCGTTCCTGATCCTGATCGGCGTTCTTCTGGTCGCAGACGGCTTTGGTCAGCACATCCCGAAGGGCTACGTCTACTTCGCCATGGCGTTCTCTCTCGGTGTCGAGATGTTGAACTTGCGGTTGAGACGGAAATCGGCGCCGGTCGAGTTCAAGCGCTCGAGTGTGCCTGAACCGCCTCAGTCCGAGTGAAGGCTTCTCCGGCCGGTCAGTAGTCGAGCCAGCGTCATCGGATGTCCCGATTGCGTCCATCTTCCACGAGCGAGCCCGTGACTCCTTCGCTGGCTCCGAATTCGAACACCATGAGAGCCACCGTCTTCGAACTGCCGTCCGACCCGATCGGCCGATTCGTCGAGATGTTCGATGCGCTCGAGGCGGGCGCGGCTGGTGGGAATCCGCCGCGATCTTGCGGGATTCCGCTCTGGCGCTGACGACGATCCCCGGTGACACCCGCGAAATCGCCGCACGCTTGCGCGCGGTCGCGGAAGAGCTGCGGACCTCGCAACCGTGGTACCGGAGATCGAGCATCGAAGTGCTGCTCGCAGCGCAGCTCCTGCGCACCGGTCGCACCGTGTCGTCGATGAACGTCGAGGTCGAGCGCGCAGCCGCGCTCTTCCGCGCCCACTGGCGCATCTCCGGCGGCATCTCGGAAGTCCTTTCGACCTTGGCGCTGGCCGATACCGCGCGAGACGGTCGCGTCGCCGAAGCGCAGGTCGCGCGACTCGCGAGCCTCTACGCGGGCATCCAGGCCGACCATCCCTACCTCACGCAGGAATCCGACTGGCCGCTGTGCGCGCTACTCACGCTCGTGGAAGGCGAGCCGCTGACGATCGCTCGTCGCGTCGAAGATCTCTACGAGGGACTGCGCAGCGAGGGCTTCGGGCGCTGCGATGCGCTCCAGAATGCTGCCTTGGCTCTGG
>JAYTBY010000475.1:0-7805 GCA_043736755.1 Planctomycetota bacterium
GCCACATCGAGCGGCGGAGCCGGTCTCGTGTTCGGCGATGGATTGCGCTGCGTCGCGGGCACGGTCATCCGCCTGGGGATCCGGACGAGCGCTGCGGGAGTTTCGCAGTACCCGGGCGTCGGCAACCCGAGCGTTTCCGTGCGCGGCCTCATCCCCGTGGGCGGCGCGACGCGGCACTACCAAGTCTGGTATCGCAACGCAGCGAGCTTCTGCACGGCCTCGACGTTCAACCTGTCGAACGGGTTGACGGTCGCTTGGTCCTCGTGATGTCGCGGTCGTAGCGAGCGGTGCGCCGCCGACGAGCTTCGGCGGCGGCGCACTCTCGGAGCCCGTGAGCTGATCACGGGCTCCTATCTTTCGCACAAGCCACAATCGAACGACTCGTCGTCGGCCAGTGGAGATCTCGACTTTCTCCGCATCGACTGCGCTTGCCCCTATTTTCACTGGCCTGTGAAAAAGAGGCGCGAGTCATTTCACATGGCCTGGATACGGCTCGCTACCAGGCCTCGCCTCGCAGTTCGCTGTTGGAGGCCGCAATCAGACTGCGCGCTTCTTCACCAACTCGCCGAGCCCCGCGATGTCCGGCCACTGCTCGGCCGCGAGCGCGAGGTAGAGCGTCACGTCCTCCGGCGGGAACTTCGTGTCGAGTTCCTTCACGGCTGCACCCAGCTTCGTCGGGTCGGGCTTGCCCTTCTCGATGTCCTCGATCATCCCGTCCTTGTGCTCGACGCCGGTCGCGTCGAGGAACCCGGTCACGAGATCGCGGCGGTTCTTGATGAGGTACGCACCGAAGACCTCGTAGGCGAGGTCCGTGCTGCGCCCGGCTTCGAGGATCGACCGCGCGCGCTTCGCACGTTGCGCCATCGGCAACTTCTTCACGGCCTGGGGACGGAAGCGCAGCGACACGGCGACCTCCTTGTCGAGGGGACCGAATCCCTGGATCTCGAGCCCCTCGTAGATCTCGAGGAAGCGCTCCGGGGACATGGCGGCGAGGTGCTCGAGGATGGTCATGTTGAATCGGTTCTCCGTGGCGAACGAGCGGAGAAGTCTAGGGATCGCACGGTCCGCGCGTCGAGAGCGCGCTGTCCACGCCTCCAGGCCGCGGATAGGTTCTGTCCGTGATGAGTTCACTTCGAGCCGGTTCCAAGCGCGAAGGGCTGCTCCTGGCCACGTTGGCCCTCTTCGTGGGCTTCTTCGTCACGGCCAACTTCCTGGGCGCGAAGTTGTGGGAATTCACCCTGTTTGGGCTGCGGCCTCGACACCTCGGGCTCGACGGCGAGACGTTCGTCGCGACCGCGGGCATCCTGGCCTTCCCGTTGACCTTCGTGCTGACGGACATCGTGAACGAGTACTTCGGAGCGCGCATCGTGCGCACGTTCACGTGGCTTGCGATCGCTGTGAACCTCGTGCTCCAACCCATCGTCCTCGGAGCGGCGGCGGCGCCGACGGTCAGCTTCACGCCGGGCGTCGACTCGGAGACGGCGCACCGTGCTTACGCGCTCGCGTTTGGCACGACGTGGTCCATCACGATTGCGAGCCTCGTCGCGTTCGCGCTGGCGCAGTTCGTCGACGTTCGCGTGTTCTCGTGGCTGCGTCGAAAAACCGGGGGCAAGGCGATCTGGTTGCGAGCTCAGGGCAGCACCGTCGTCAGCCAACTGCTCGACACGTTGATCGTGATCTACCTCGCGTTCTACGTCCTGCCCGCGATCGCGGGCGAGGCGCACATGAGCGCGGCCGATGCGGGCCGGATCTCGCTGACGAACTACGTCTACAAATTCGCGCTGGCGATCATCCTCACTCCGCTGCTCTACCTCGTGCGCGGAATTGTCGTTCGTTGGCTCGGAGTCGACGAGGCGACGCGGCTCGCGAACGAGGCGCACCCCGCTGATCCGCAGTGATCCAGGAACCTCTGATCCGCGATCACCAGACGATCTTGATCCCGTTCGTCATGTTGAACGTCGCGGGCGGGCAGAACACCGTATCGGCATTGCGATAGAAGACTTGGTAGTAGGCCGACAGTCCGCTGCCCGGCGGCGTGCTGCCGACGCTGGAGACCGAGGGATCGATCAGGTCGGGATAGAATCCGAGACCGTTCTGCGCGCTCTGGCTGCCGAATCGAACCTGTGATCCGGCGACGCAACGAATGCCATCGCCGAACACCGCTCCGCCGAGGTTCACCCCCGAGCCTTTCACGAACACCATGTTCGATGTCGGCGGCACGGCCGACACGACGAAGGCCAACGAGTCTGGGTTCGAGAGGCCTCTGATCGAGAGGAGCCCACCGTCGGCGTCGATCGAGTTGCCGCACCCGCGTCCGATGCCGCCGAAGTTGAAGCACGGGCAGAGCGCGGTCACGAACGGGTCGGCGCCGTCCGAGCTGCAGAAGACGCTCGCCGCGAGGCCTTGACACTCGTCCGGCACGGCGTCGTTGTTCAAGTCCAGGCTCGTTCCGCTCTGGATGTCGCACGAGTCGAGGACGCCGTTCGAATTGCAATCGGGGAGACCCGAGCACGCCGCCGCGAAGCGTCCGATCCAGTTGCTCCAGATGTTCCCGTTGCGTGCGTACTCCTGGATGGTCCAGATCGAGTCGTCGACGGGGTCGCACGACGTCATCGAGTAGTCACCCCAACGGCTGACACCCGTCCCGTTGTTCGTGTAGTTCGCCTCGCCGGCCTTGAGCACGATGGGCGTGGACATCTGGCCGAGCGGATCCGCCGAAGTCCGACCGACGTAGTAGGCCGACGCGAACGTGGTGCTCGATGCGCCGCTGAATCCAAGGACGACGTTGCCCACGTTGTTCACGCAGATCGACGGCATCGTGTAGCCGAGCACGGGATCGTTCACGGTTCCGCTCTGGACCGTCAGGTTTCCCGTCGGATTCAGCTCGTACCAACGTGCCGCGGAGCGGCCCCCCGAGTTGACCCCGTGCGTGGTCCAGATTCGTCCATTGCGGGACATCGCATTCATGAGGCGAACGTCGAGCCCGTCGAGCAGTGCACTTCCCGGCGCGATGACGTTCGGCGGTCCGCTGTACGACGCGACGCTGAAGTTCCCGAGTTCGCTCAACGTCGGTGCGGTGAGCGGCGGGTTCACGCGACGCAATCGGAGCTGCGTCGAAGTTCGCGTCGAGAGGCAGTACGCGCCTCCCGCCGGATCCCAATTCACGACGGGCTGGATCGCATCCTCGTACGGGAGATTCCTGAACGCGGTGACCGTTCCGAGGCTCGGGACTCCGGCGATCAACGGGGCCTTGTTGATCGCGAAGATCGTCATCGATCCCGAACCGCCGACCATGAAGTTGCCCGAGTAGATCCCGTTCGCGTCCACGCCGAGCGTCGGATAGTCGGGGAAGCGCCCGGCGTCCGTCCCCGCGGAGGCGACGAAGTTCGTCTTGAACCACGAGCCCGTCGGGTCGGATGTCGTCGACACGGCCAGGAACAATTTCGTCGTGAAGTCCGAGCAGATCAGGATGAAACGCTGGCTGATGGGGTCGAACACGGCGCGCGGATCGCCGGCCCCACCGGCTCCTGCGCCGAAGAAACTGCTGAGCGACGTGTTCACGACGCGCTGGCCCGTGGACTTCACGTACACGGAGAGGTTCGTGTTGACGATCGCGACGAAGTGATTGATTCCGACCGAACCGTGCGTGTCCGGTGGCACCGAGTTGGCGCCTGTATCGCCTTGGCGCGGACCGATGAAGTTCGTGGTGAGCATCGGCGGTAGGGGTGGAAGCAACGCGGAAACCCCGCTGCTGCCGCCCGACGACGTCGTGCCCGCCGTGATCGGAAAAGGCGCCAAGAGTCGCGCCGGAGCCGGGATGAAGACAGCGGCTTGGCTCCCCGCGGCGAGATCGCGCGCGACCACGACCTCCATGCTCTCGACGACGCCTGCTCCAAGGTGTTCGGGAGCGAGGGCAACGCCCGCGATGGGGCCGCTACCTTGAGCGCGCGCCATGGCGCCCGATGCGAGGAAGATCGTCGTGAGGCCGACGCCGATGTGAGTCGCGCGCGCGCGACGGAGTGTGTTGGAGAGGGTCATGGAAACGAGAGGGTCGATTCGTCGTGGAGCCCGACACGTCGGAGTGCGCGTGACCATTCGGACGATACAGACACCTCGCCAAGTTCGCTCGAATCCGAGCTCCGCGCACAACTCGATATCTCGGATAGGCTTCCAGAGAGGCGAATTCCGACCAACGCCCAGTCCATGAATCGTTTCACGCTCCTCATCGTCCTCGCCCTCTCCGCTCCGGCGGCGTCCCAGACGACTTGGTACGTCGCGCCGGGACCCGGGCCGGGCAGCGGGGTCCCCGGCGATCCCTACACGAGCATCCAAACGGCCCTGGCAGCGACATCGACGATCCATCTGGACACGATCCTCGTCGCGCCCGGCACCTATCTCGAACGCCTCGATTTCCTCGGCAAGAACGTGCGGGTCGTGGGGGTCGGTGACGCGACCCAGCAGGTTCTCGACGGTGGTCAGGTTGGCAGCGTCGTGACTTTCGCTGCGGGGGAAAACGCGAGCGCGATCCTCCTGAACTTCACGATCCAGAACGGGCTCGCTGCGGGTGCCGGGTCGACGACGCGCGGCGGCGGCATCCGCATCGACGGCGCCTCGCCCTCGATCGTGCGCTGCGAGGTCCTGAACAACCGCGCGCACCGCGGCGGCGGCGTGGCGATCGCGAGCGGCTCGCCGACATTCGTCGAGTGCGGGATCACCTACAACACGATCAGCGCCTCGGGATCCCTCGAGACGTTCGGCGCCGGCGTGTACGCCGGTTCGGGCGCGAACCCGACGTTCACCGACTGCCGCATCGATCGCAACGACTACGGCGCTTCGACGGCGAACCTCTACGGCGGTGGCGCGTGCGGAGGTGGGACCTACCTGCGCTGCACGTTCTTCTTCAACAAGGCCTACGCCGGCGCGGGTGTTCACGCCGACGGGCGCTCGCCGCACCTCGTCGATTGTTTCGTACGTCGCAATCAAACGGCGAGCGCGTCCGGACTCTGTGGTGTCGGCGGCGGCGTCCATGGCCCAGCGCTGTGCGAGGACACGACGTTCCTGAAGAACAAGAGCTGCCTCGAAGGAGGAGGCGCCTACTCGTGCACGCTCGTGCGCTGCAGCATCAACGAGAACGAGACGCGTGCCGTAGGCGCGACGCCGGCTCGCGGAGGCGGCGCTTCGCGTTCCGATCTCAGCGCGTGCACCCTGCTCGAGAACTTCGCACGCGGGATCTTGGCTCTCGACTCGGGCGTGATCTCGGGTGGCGGCGGCTCGTACGCCGGGTCAGCGATCGACTGTCTCTACCTCGACAACATCGCCGAGCGCGCTCACGGCGGCGCGTCGTACCTCACGAACCTCACACGCTGCCGTCTGATCGAGAATCAAGCGCTGGCCGTCGATCCAGCGCAGGTGACGAGCGGCGGCGGCGCGTTTCGCGGCTCCCTGACGGGGTGCGAAGTGTGGGGCAATCGCGCGGTGCGCGGCGCGGGAGTGGCCGGCGCCCAGATCGACCGCTGCACGATCGTGGACAACGTCGCCGACCAACTCGGAGGTGGCGTCATCGACGAAGGCGCGTTCGTCACGGCACGAAACTCCGTGCTGCGCGGCAACAGGCCCGATCAAGTGGCGGCCTTCATCCAAGCGCCGCTGGTTGCGTACTCGAACGTCGAGGGCGGCGTGAGCGGCGCGGGCAACTTCGACGCGGATCCGGCCTTCTTCGGGCCCAAGACGCACGACTTGCGGCTCAAGGCCGGCTCGTCCTGCATCGACGGGGGAGATCCCGCGCTCACGGATCCGGACGGCACGCGCGCCGATGTCGGTGCCTATCCCTACGACGCGAATTGGTGCGGCGATCCGCGCACCTGGTGCGCGGGCAAGGAGAACTCGGCCGGTTGTGTACCTGCGATCGACGTGCAGGGTTCGCCGTCCCTCTCCGGTCCCGATGATCTGCGCCTCGTCGCGCAGGAGCTCGTGAACGGCACGACAGGGCGAGCGTGGTGGTCGACCGGTTCCGCCGAGACACCGTTCCAGGGCGGAACGTTGTGCCTCGCCGCGCCGATCCGCGCGGGTCGCGTGGTCGCTACCGGCGGGAATCCGGGCCCGTTGATCGACTGCAGCGGATCGCTGCGCCTCGAGTTGAAGCACGCGTGGCTCGCGGCGAACGGCTACGGCGCGGGGACCACGATCTACGTTCAGTTCGTCGCGCGCGATCCGCTCCTCGTGGACGGGACGGGCATCACGCTGACGAACGCGCTCGAGGTCACGATCTGTCCCTGAGCTCGGCGATCTCGACGGGCCGGCTCGGCGATCTTCAAACCTGGAGCATTCCGAGCGCGATCGTGACGGCGACGCCGGCGACCGCCACGCGATCGTCGCGGTGTTCGACGCGGACGAATCCGCCGCGTCGACTGGCTTGGTAGCCGACGAGGCGCGTGCGTCCGAGTCGCGCGGACCACCACGGCGACAACGTGCAGTGCGCAGCTCCCGTGACCGGGTCCTCGTCGATGCCGACGGCGGGCGCGAAGTAGCGCGAGACGAAGTCCGCGCGCTCGCTCGTGGACCTGGCCGTTGCGATCACGCCTTGTCCGCCGAGCGCGGCGATGCGCGCGAAGTCTGGGCGCAACGCGCGGATCGCCGCTTCGTCCGCGAACTCGGCCAACCAGTCCTCCGCACTCTTGCCCGTTCGAATCGGACGTGCACCCAGCGCGAGCCCGAGAGCTTCGGGCGCCTCGCGTTCCTCCGCCGGGATGGACGGCAAGTCCAGCTCGATCCACGCACCATCCTGACGTGCGAGGAGCGGACCGGAGGCCGTGTGGAAGCGGATCACGCGCTCTTTCGCGATGACGTCCTCGCCCCACAGGAAGTGCGCCGTCGCCAGCGTCGCGTGGCCGCACAACGGGACTTCCACGGCCGGCGTGAACCAGCGCAAGTCGAATTCTCCGGCCCCGCGCGGCACGACGAACGCGGTCTCGGAGAGGTTCGTCTCGCGCGCGACCGCGAGCATCCATTCCGGTTCGCGCGGTGCATCGAGCAGCACGACGGCCGCCGGATTCCCGGTGAAAGGCTTCTCGGCGAACGCGTCGACGATCACGTAGGGGACGCCCATGGTTGCCGCAGAATATATGCGGGAATCGCACAGACAGCGGGCCTCCGCTCGGAGCGCGTGAGGAATTCACGCGCTCAGCGCCCCCGAGCGGCGCACCTGGTTCCTGAGAGCGCCAAGGCTCGATGTCTTCACACGTTCTGGGAGCGCGAGCGCACCACGGGATCCGCACCGCGCGCGGCGCTCCGTTCCCACTTCCGCGTTCGAGGCGTAGTCTCCGCGCGCCGCATGCTCACCGCCGCACTGAAGCGCCTCGCGCGGCATTCCGCGGTCTACGCCGCCGGGCCCGCGCTGCAGAAGCTGATCGGATTCCTGTTGCTGCCGTTCGTCACCGCGACGATCGGCGGCGCGGCGCAGTACGGCATCGTCGAGATGGGCGGCGTGACGCTCGCTATCGCGGCGCAGGTGCTCGGCGTCAACCTCATGCACGGGATGACGCGCTTCCACGCGGAAGCGGGGGACGAGCGCGAACGCGGTGCGGTCGTCTCCACGACGCTGTGGATGCTTGCCGCTACGACGGGGCTTGCGTTGCTCGCCGCGCTCAGCTTCCCGGAGCTCGCTTCGCAATTATTGGTTGGGACGCGCACCGAGACGAAGGCTGCGATGATCGTGTTCGCGATCCTCTTCGCGCAGACGGTGGGGCAAGTCGGTCTCCGTTGGCTGCAGGTCAAGGAGCGCTCGGGCACGTACGTCGCGATCACGA